>JAPLUF010000180.1 GCA_026397755.1 Verrucomicrobiota bacterium | reverse complement strand
TTCGGGGCCGCGGGCGCAGTCATCCCATGAGCCGTCTCATCGACCAATTGCGCGATACCGAAGTCGAGCACCTTGGCGCGGAATCCCCCAAGGCGGTCGGGCTCGAGCCAAATATTGTCGGGCTTGAGGTCGCGGTGGACGATGCCGTTTTGGTGCGCCTCCTGAACCGCGGAGCAAACCTGTTCGAGAATCTCCACCACTCGGGACAACGGCAGGCTCTTCTCTTCGCGGAGCACCTGACCCAGGCTGCACCCGTCGAGGTATTCCATGACCAGGTAGGCCACTTCGTCATCACCCAACCGTGCGAATCCGAAGTCGGTGACATCGACGATGTGCGGATGGCGCAACCGGCCGGCCGCGCGAGCTTCGCGCCGGAAGCGTTCTACGAAGTGGGCATTCCGCATGAACTGCGGGGCGATCAACTTCAGGGCGACATCGCGTCCAGTCCCGATGTGGGTAGACAAATACACGGAACCCATCCCACCGCTCCCGAGGAGGCGTTCGAGGCGGTACTTGTCGGAAAGGGTCGCGCCAATGCAATCCAACGGGCCGGGAACATAGGGGTCATCGGGGTCATCCAAGGGCACCACCCGAATCGTGTGCCTCTTGGGATCGGCGTGTTCCATGGTCGGGTCAGTGATTGCGTGGGTGACCGCCTTTATCTCGAAAAGTCAGGCCGGGATCGGATTCAACCGATCACCGGAGCGCTCGCAACGGCCCGAGAGAAGAGAGCCAGAGCGCGGTGCTCTGACTCTCCACAGCTCTCAAATGGCGAAGTCGTTGTACTCGGGTTTCACCGCTTCGAGGGGCGGATTGAGCATGCCGGCGGCGACCGTCGCATTGGTGCCCTGTTCAATGAGAATGAAGGCTCCGGTGAGTCGGTTGCTTCCGTAGCCGTCGAAGACGATGGGCTTGGCTGTTTTGATGCGAATCTCGCCGATGTCGTTCATCGCCAATTCCGCCGGTTCCGGTTCGGCCTCGATGGTTTGAATGTTGATGCGGCTCTCGAGTGAGGTGACCACCGCCTGCACGGTTTGAGTGGCGTGCTTGAGGAAGTACTTTCGACCCTTTTGGAGCGGGCGGGGATTCATCCAGCACACTTTGCCTAACAAGTCGTTGGACATGCCCGGCAAAGAATCGAGTCCGACAATCATGTCGCCGCGACTGACGTCGAGGTCGTGTTCCAATTGAAGCGTTACGCTTTGAGGGCAAAAGGCTTCGTCCAGTTCGCCGTTGAGGGTCCAGATTTTCTGGATGGTGCTCTTGAGACCGCTGGGCAGAACCATCACGCGCTGGCCGACGCGAACGATGCCGCTGGCGATCTGGCCGCTGAGTCCGCGGAAATCATGGAGCTGGGCGTCGGTCGGGTTGTTGGGGCGGTTGACCCACTGCACCGGAAATCGCAGGCCTTGGAGGTTCCAATCGCTGGCGATGTGTACGGTTTCCAGATGACCGAGCAGCGTGGGACCGGAGTACCAGGGTGTCTGCGTGGAGGGGTCCACAACGTTGTCGCCATTGAGGGCGCTGAGCGGGATGAACTTCACGTCCTTAATAGCCAGGCGCGGCAGGAAGCTCTCGAAGGTTTCGCGGATTTCGTTGAAACGGGCTTCGGACCAGCCGACCAAATCCATCTTGTTGACCGCGATCACCAGGTGCGGGATGCGCAGTAGCGAGGCGATGTAGGTGTGACGGCGGGATTGTTCGATGACTCCCTGACGGGCATCGACCAGCACGATGGACAAATTTGCTGTGGAGGCACCCGTGACCATGTTGCGGGTGTACTGCACGTGGCCGGGGGTATCGGCGACGATGAACTTACGACGCGGGGTGGCGAAGTAGCGGTAGGCGACATCGATGGTGATGCCTTGTTCGCGTTCGGCGCGCAGGCCGTCGGTGAGGTTGGCTAGGTTGATTTGGCCGCCACCGGTGATGTCGGCGGAACGTTCGAGCGCCTCCAACTGATCTTCCATGATCGACTTAGAATCATAGAGCAGGCGGCCGATGAGGGTGGACTTCCCATCGTCCACCGAGCCACAGGTGTTGAAGCGCAACAATTCGATCGGATGAGTCGGAACAGACATGACCAGACCAACGATTGAAAGGTATCGAGGTCAAAGGCGCACGTCAGAAAAATGGCCTATGGAGTCTGAGGGGATTCGAGGGGCTGGCTTGCGGAACTGGTCTGGTGAACGGTGAAGGGCTCCGCGGGACAGGTTCGTTGGACAGGTTCGTGGTGAAGGGCTCCGCGGGACTGGTCTGTGAGGGGAGGCTCCGTGGGACAGGTTCGTGGTGGGGGCTCCGCGGGACCAGTCCTGCGCTCGCAGGGAACGTTGGGACAGGAAGGGCTTTCGCGCGGCCGCGCGACGGGGATCAGGATGTCGACGTTCCTA
>JAPLUF010000005.1 GCA_026397755.1 Verrucomicrobiota bacterium | reverse complement strand
CAAGAGATCCGCCACCAGAACCGCTACCGCAAGCCCACCTCACCTGAAAACACCCCAAAAACATTGGCCGCTATCTAACTGCCATTCGGGACCGACCCCGAGTCGAGGCCGCGTTCTTGGGATTGCCCGGCGCAGCCCAACCCGCTTGGCTTGCACTTATGAGTTCCCGCTCCACCTCCGCCCGCCCGTTCTCCTGCGTCGCCCCCGACTGGTGGGATTACACCACCCTAGACTCCGAACTCGTCGCCGACGCCGCTGCCCTCACCCCGGAGAAAATGCAGCGCCTCTCACGCCCCGGATTCAAAGTCACCCTCTACGACACCCTCGAAGAATTCTACCTCGCCGAAGCCCTCGAATACGTAGCGGCTTGGAAACAAAGCACCGACGACAACCCCGTCGGCATCTGCGGCCCCATCGGACCCACCGAGCAACTGCCACTCGTCGCTCGCATCATCAACGCCTTGGGCCTCGATATCCGCTCCGGCCACTTCTGGGGCATGGACGAATGGATCATTGACGGAAAAGAAGCGTCGGCCACACACCCCCTGTCCTTCGAAAAAGCCGACCGGGAACTCTGCTTCAACCGCATTGCCCGCAAGCAAGTGATGCCGGATGCGCACCTGCATTTCCCGAAAGCCGACACCCGAACCTACCGCGCCTCCTGGGACGCCGGCGTCCGCTGCGCCGTCATGCAAGGCGGCCAAGGCGACGTAAAACATTGGGCCTTCAATGACCCCGTGCGCCGCTCCGGCAAATACCGCAATGCCCCGCCCACCCCGGAAGAGTACCTGAAGCTCGCCACCCGCGTGGTGGACTTGCACCCACTGACTATCGCCCAGAACGCTCGAACCAGCGGAGGAGGTAATGTGTCACTGGTGCCAACCCAGGCCATCACCGTTGGCCCAGTCGAAACGTGGAAAGCCGAAACCGTCTCCATCTGGCATGCCGGTCAGCACGACAACCCCTTCGGACAACGACTCACCTGCCTCATGATCGCCAAAGGCATCGCCGATACCGCCGTGCCTATGTCCCTCCTAGCCCTGCATCCCAACGTGCGCTTCAACTACTTCCGCGGAGGCATCGGGCGCTGCGCGATAGAAATGCATTGAACTGGCACCCTCCTATCAGCCGATCCGGCCAGCCCTAACCCCGCACAAAACCAATCACTCCAAAAAACAACCTGAGGCCGACGGAGTTCATCCATCGGCCTCAGGTTAATTTGTTGGAGCAACTGACAAGACCACCCCAGGACCGTCAGCCTATTTTTGAGCGGCCCTATTAGTGAGCGGCCAAGCTCTGAGACGCGGCCAAATCTACCTTGCGCTGATTGAGACTGCGGAAGAACTCGTAGCCCTCGCGGCATCGGCGCACCATGACACTCTTGTCTTCCAGCATGGTCTTAATGATCCGCAGGATCGGACCCGAACGCAGGTAGTACCGCCGGTAGAATCGATCCACCGACTCGAAAATCTCGTCCTTAGAAAGACCCGGATACTCCAGCGTGGACTGCTGAAAACCATCGTCATGGACGATGTCGGTCTTGTCCTTCTTGGAGAACCACCCGTTCTGGCGGGCCATCTCGTAGAGTTCGGTCCCAGGATAGGGGGCCGCCAGCGACACCTGCATCGAGAACACGTCGAGATCCTGGGCAAAGCGCATAGTCTGCTCAATGGTCTCCTGAGACTCCACAGGCAACCCGAGGATGAACGTACCGTGGATTACCACACCCACCCGATGGCAGGCCTTGGTGAAGCGACGCATCTCATCGGTGGTCACACCTTTCTTAATGCGCTTAAGGATATCGTCGTTGCCGGACTCGTAGCCGACGAGGAACAAACGCAGACCGCAATCCTTGAAGAACCGGATCGTGTCTTCATCCAGATTGGCCCGGCTGTTGCAGCTCCAGGTCACTCCCAGCGGAGCGAGCTTCTTGGCGATCTCGCGAGCCCGTGGCAGGTTGGCCGTGAAGGTATCGTCATCGAAGAAAAACTCCCGAACCTGCGGGAAGAGCTTCTTCATGTAAGCCATCTCGGCAGCGACGTTATCGGCCGACCGCACCCGATACTTATGGCCACCAATGGTCTGGGGCCACAGACAGAAGGTGCACTGGGCCGGGCAACCTCGCCCCGTGTACATCGAAATGTACGGGTGCATCAGATAACCAATAAAATACTTCTCGATCTCCAGATTCCGCTTGTAGACATCGGCCACCCAAGGCAACGCGTCCATGTTGTGAATGAGTTCACGCTCTGGATTGTGGATGATCTTACTTTCCTTACGGAAACTCAGCCCTGAGATGGATTCCATCGGGCGGTCTTCGCAGACCTCCTTGCACGTGAAGTCGAACTCCTTGCGACCCACCCAATCGATCGCCGGAGAAGCCTTGAGCGTCTCGGTCGGCAAGACAGCCGTATGCGCTCCGATGAATCCGATCTTTGTCTCCGGACGCTGGGCCTTGATGGCTTCGGCCACCTTGCAGTCGTTCTTCAGCGACGGAGTCGACGTGTTAATGATGACATGGCTGAAATCTTTGGCGATTCGCAGAGTCTCCTGGATCCCGATGTCATGGGGCGGACAATCGAGCAGGCGAGAATTTGGCACCAAGGCGGCCGGTTGGGCCAACCAAGTCGGATACCAGAAAGAGGTCACCTCGCGGCGGGCCTGGTAGCGGGCACCGGCACCGCCGTCGAAGCCATCAAACGAGGGAGGAGACAAGAACAGGGCGGACATGAAGATCAGGGATGAGTTGAAAAGTGAAAAACTCAGTAAGAGGAAGATCGCTCCGCTCTTACTCCGACTTGACCTCGATTTTCTTGGCTGCGGCCATCTTGGCCTTGAGGTCAGCAAGCTGGTCGATCGCAGGCCCGGAAGCTCCAGTGGAGCACCCGCCCGAACCGCCGGAATTTTCGTGGGAGTGATCGTGCGGCAAGTCATTGCCGCCGCGTGCGTAGGCAGATTTCACACCGGCGAACTCACGGTTCACCGCCTCCTTGGCCTCAGTAAGGTGACCCTTGCCGATGGTCGCTCCATTGTAAGCCGAACGAGTCAGCTCAGGGCTCGACGGGTAGGCCGGGGGCCGGGAACCGAAGTTGTACTTAAAGTTGACCCACGAATCCCTCGGGTTGCTGCTCAGAGCCCCCGACGGCTCAAAGCCCGAATGCATCATGCAGTTGTCGCAGCGGACATCGCGGCCACAACCCTTCTCATCCACGCCGAATCGGTCCCATTTCACCTCGGCCAACATCTGGGCATAGGTGGGGTAATGACCCTCGGTCATCACATAGCAAGGAGCCTTCCACCCGCGGACGTTATAGGTCGGCACAGCCCACGCACTGCAGGCCAACTCCCGTTTTCCGGCCAAAAACTCTAAATAACCCGGAGTCCCGAAGATCGTAAACATCTCACCCCAACGCTCGATGTCCTTAAACTTCTGGCGGGTCATCTCACGGGTGAGGAAGAACTGAGCTGGGTCTTTGCCCAGGCGCTTAACCATGTCCTTCTTGGCAGCGTCGTAGTCGTAGCCTGGTGAGATGGTGTGGCCATCCACGCCCAGTGAGCTGAGAAACTTGAACATTTCTTCCAGTTCAGCGGCTTCAGTCTCCTTGTAGACGGTGGTGTTGGTGGCGACTTGATAGCCCAAAATCTTGGCCATTTGGATGGCCGCCACGCACTCCTTGAAAACACCCTCACGTTCGACGATGAGGTCATGGGTAAACTCCAAGCCATCGACATGGACATTCCAGTAATGCCACTTGCCGGGCCGGATCACCGTCTTGGACTTGGCAGCCGCATCGGCCTTGCGGATCGCTTGAGCCTCCATTTCGGTCACCAGCTTCTCAGTCAGCAACTGAGCCAACTGGGGTTCAAAGGTCGGCGTGTAAACGCTGGCCAAGTACTCCCGCATTTTCTTCCGCATGAAGACACCGTTGGTGCAAATGTACACCAAGCGTCCCTGTCCCTGCAGACCTTCTACCAACTCCTCGATCTTGGGATAAATTAAAGGCTCGCCGCCACAAATCGAAATCATGGGCGCATCGCATTCATCGGCAGCTGCCAGACACTGTTCCAGCGGCACCAGGTCTTTCAGCGAAGTGGAGTACTCCCGGATGCGACCACAGCCCGTACAAGTTAGATTGCAGGTATGGAGCGGCTCCAACTGCAACACCATCGCGTACTTGGGTGTGCCTTTGAGCTTATGTTTGATGATGTGCCGGGCGATCTTGGCCGTCGGCGCGAGAGGAAAACGCATGGTTGGAAAATTAATGGGTAGGCACCCGGACCACCGCCGCCATGGCGACCATTTGGGTCGTCGTGGTAGTCAATGCAACCCCGTTGGTCGGAGAGCCAGGAGCCGATCGGTGTGCAGGATAAGCCTTGAGCAGACCTGGAAGGAGTAACGTCGCCGGAGAGACGCTGTGGGATCCACTGAACCCCCCGCATCCCGAAAACAGGGCAGAAGCGGTGAAAAAAAATAAAACCGATATTCCCCGAAATCGATGACACCCCTTCACGCCCCTTAGGATAGATCGGGCCGCTTCAGGGGCAATCCCCATTTTGGGCGCGTATCGAGGAAGGTCTTGTCGGTCCGGGCCGCACAGACCACCGTGGAGCCCTGCGACCATGAAATTCATCAGCCTATTGGGAATCGTCGCCCTTATCGGCGTGGCTTGGCTGCTCTCAGAGCACAAGCGCCGCTTTCCGTTCCGGGCTGTGCTCTGGGGCGTAACCCTCCAGTTCTTCTTGGGATGGTTTATCCTCAAGATCGGTCCTGACGAGGCTCTCTTCAACGCCTGCCAGCAGCTTGTTTCTCGCTTCATCGGCTTTGCGAACGAGGGCAATCAACTGATGTTCAGGCCGTTAGCTAATGAAGCGGTGATGTCCAAGGCCTTTGGCCCAGAGAACGCCTTGTTCTTCGCCCTAGTGATCACCGGCATCATCGTGTTGATTAGCACCGTCTCTTCAGTCCTCTACCACTGCGGAGTCCTGCAACTCCTGGTCCGCAGTGTTGCCCGGGGCCTGCGGCGGACCATGGTCACTAGCGGCAGCGAGACCCTCAGCGCCGCAGCCAACAGCTTCATGGGCCAAACCGAGGCCCCGCTGCTCATCAAGCCCTACTGGCCCGGCATGACTCGGAGTGAATTGCACTGCATGATGGTTGGCGGTTTCGGCACCATCGCTGACAGCGTGATGGGATTCTTACTCTGAACATTTCGATGCCCACAGAAAT
>JAPLUF010000001.1 GCA_026397755.1 Verrucomicrobiota bacterium | reverse complement strand
CGGGTGACTCACCAACTGGAGAGCCGGATGCGGGAAATCCGCCAGTCCGGTTCGGAGGGAGGGGTGGTCGGCAACGGCCATCCCTACCCCTATACGGTGGGCTATTGGTTGGCAACGGACATGTTGTAGGCCCGGTGCCCTCACCGGGCGGTCTGTGCTCCGAAAGCGCCGGGGGGATGTTCCTCCGTCTCAAAGATTCAGCCCCACCTGGGTAGGTTCCTCCCTCCTTGGGACTTACGGGGTAAACTCGAGCCAGCCGAAGCGCTCGGGTGTGTGGAAGCTGCCACTCAACAGTGGGTTCGAGGCGAGGAACGCACGATGGGCCCGGTCGATACGGTAGAGGTTGGCGCGCCACCGGGTTCCGACCGTGGGAGCGGTCTCCGACAAGGCGGACAACGGAATGCGAACTTCGCTCGTCCACACCTTGCGCCCGCGATCCACACGCACTTGCCATTCCATGCCGCTGCTCCAGGCGAAGTCGGACTCGGGACGGCGAAGGCGCAGGTCCAGGGCCTCGTTGTTCGGAGCCCACTCGTATTCGGTGTAGTGATTCAACTGCGACGGGTCGGGAGCGCAGAAGAATTCCACCACGTCCTTGTCCCACAGCGAACCTTCCTTGGAAACCCGCTCGCCGGAGCGTGCTTTGCCGAAATCAGTCAACTCGGTGAACGGGCACTCGTAGGCCAAGTACAGAAATCGGTCCGACCACAGCGCTCGGCAGATGGTGCTGATCTCCGGGCGGGCTCGCCCATCCACCGCCTCCTGTTCCAAGCGGAAGGGCACCGCCTGAGACCATTCGCGCTCTCGCAACCGTCCGTCGGGCTTGAAATCCCGGGTGATGCGGTGGGCCCGGACCGTGGTGAAGGGCAGCGAACGCACCAGCAAGCGGCGGGCATTGTCGAAGTAGATTTTCCGGAGCACCTCGGGCGGCAACCCGATGGCGCTGATGGTCCAGTCGCCCTGGATTGGCGTCATGTGCGGCCAGTTGCGGTCGCGGGTTTCCAGCCAGCGCCATTCTTTGGAAAAGAACGTGGCCGCATCTTCGTCGGTAGGTTTTTCCGCATCGCCCGAAGAACCGAGGATTAACTTTTCATACACCTGGAAATCGGTGGCGAAGAGGATGCGGTCTTGGTGGCGGATGAAGAGCTGCCGGAGGGCCTCGGGGTCGTGCCGGCCCAGTTCTGGGATTCGCGCGGCCAGATCGGCGTGCATGTTGGGGCGCTCGGTGAGCTTGCGGTCCACCCAGGCGAGGTCTTCGGCGTTGTTGGCGAAGTGCACGCAAACGAAGGTGGTCTTCGGATGGCGTTCGATCACCCGGTCGAGCGCTCCAAGCAATTCCTGGCGCGTCGGATATTGCTTCGGGTCACCGAACCACCAGTTCCGGTGATCCTTGAGTTCCTTCCAGCGCTCGTTCTGAGCGGTGTACGGCAACCAGAACGCCTTCGGGTCCGCGACGTGGATGCTGACCGGCAGCCCCAGTTCGCCACAACGCTTCCAGACGCCGTCGAGACGGGAATCATCGATGCGAATCAACTGGCCTTGTTGGTCGCGTAGGAAGAGGCCCAGTCGCTTGTATTCCTTCAGGCCGGCCGCGCCGAGAGCGTGCGCGCGGTTCACTTGTTCGATGGCGCGTTGGGCGAAGCCGGGTTGGTCCCAACCGGTGTAGTCGAGGTTGAAGTACAGGACCGCTCGCCCCGGAGCCAATCGTTCGGTCAGGACCTGCGTTCGCTCGAAGGCGGAGAGTTCGCCGGGCTTGGCCGTGACTGTGCCGCCGCTGAGGTTTACCCCGACGCCGACGCCGACCCGGTCCATGATCCGTAACCAGCGGCTTACGTGCTCTTCGGTGCCGTTGACATGCTGGTGCAAATCGATGATTCGGTGTTCCTGCCGCCACTGTTCGGGCAATGAGGGGCGACGATCGGCGGCTTGCCCGGGAAGCCCGAGTGCCAGCGCTAGGGCAATCCAGCGAGCAACGGCGGGGAATTTCATGATCACAACGGGATCTCAGGAGGCTTGGGTTGGCCAGTGAAAGTTATGGGCTACTTGAGCGTGCCTAGAAACTCCACAAGGTCGCGCAGTTCGAAGCGCGTGAGGGTCTCGCCGAAGCCTTCAGGCATGCCGCTGGGTCCGCGGCTGCGAGTGCGAATATCTTTTTTGGAGAGGCTCACCTCGCCCTCGTCGGGCGTGAGCAGGGTGAGGGAGGCGTCGGTCTCGTTCCGCACCACTCCCGCCAAGACGGCGCCCGAAAGCGTGGTCACCAGCGTGCTCTCGAAATCGGTCGCAATTTGGGCATTGGGGAGCACGAGGCTTTCGAGTAGGTGTTCTCGAGTGGCCCGCGAGGCGAGTCCATCGAGCTTTGGACCGGCATTGCCTCCAGAGTCGGTGCCGATTTGGTGGCAGCGGGTGCAGGCCACGGCGGCGTGTTCGTAGAAGAGAGAACGACCCCGGGAGGTGTTTCCGCCCATGAGCGCTTCGCGGTAAGGCGAGAGCGCGTCCTTGGGAAGCTTCCAGTCCTGATAGGCAGCCAGTCGGGTTTGGACCGCTGCAGCCGGGTGCATTCGGGCGGCCTCGACCACATCGAGCATCACCTCATTGGCCACTTCGCGTTTCACGAGTCGGTCGAGCCAGTCGACCAGAACGGCATCGACGGCGTCCGACTTCAGTTCGCCCAGCGAGGCGAAGGCGGCTTGTTGTTCCGCCAAAGACCCACGTTCCAGGAGGCCGGCCAGTTTTCCGACCGCATCGTTTGGGTTGAGTTCGGTGGACAGTTTCGAGGCGGCGAGTCGAAGGGGTTCGGCAGGGTCTGCCGCGGCGAAGGTGAGCAGGGGTTGCAGCTTGGTCGGCGGATGGGCCAATCGGAAGGCCGCGGTGAGGGCCGCTGCCCGTGCCTTGGCTGATGCCTGGTGGCGACGCACGAGGGTTTCGAGTGCCGCGACCGAGTTTGTCAGGTGTAACCGGCTGAGGGCTTCGGCTACCGCCACCTGAATGGCCTCGGTGGTGTCTCCGAGCAGCAGTGCTGGAGCGATAGAGCCTAGAGCGTTGATGGCTGGACCCGCAGGCCGAGCCGCCAGGGGTCGGTAGACGCCCAAGAGGCGATCTCGGGCCGGAGGTGTTTCCCAGTGGCCTAGGGCGAGCAGGGCTTCGGTGCGGATGCGCTCTGGCAGCCCGGTGTCGCGGGCCAGTGCGGCGAGCCGTCGGGCCGCCTGCGGTGTGCCCAGGCGGAAGTTGGCATTCACGATGCGCAGCAGCATCGGCGAAGCGTTATCCACGGGCGCATCGCCCCAGGGCAGAGGTTGATCGGCCCGCAGGTCTCGGATGGCTCCAGGCGCCGGAGTCGGGACGGGCAGGGGAGCCTTGGCGGCCAGCGCACGTCGCCAGGCCTGAAGAGCGGCGGGTTCAGCCAGTGAGGCCAGGTTCGGGAGGGCCGCCGTCAGCGGCAGGTCGTGGATCGCCCGCGCGGCCTCGAGCGCCAGCAGCGGATCCGGGTCGGACAGGAAGCCGCGGATCGCCGGTGACTGGTGGATTCGGGCTGCCAGGAGCACCAGTTGCCGTACCTCGCGGTCGGCCTCTGAGCGATGCGCGTCGATGACCCGATCGGACAGAGCGGAGGCCAATCCGTAGGCCAGCCCGTGGCGCAATACGGCGTCGGGCGTTCCGAAGCGGCGCACACTCTCGATGAAGGCGGCGGCATCGCCGTCAGATAATCGAGCCCGACCCAGGCCCAGAGCCGCGGCCAATCGCACGCGTGGATTCGTGTGGGCCAATTGGTCTTTGAGCCATGGTGCCGTACCGGGTTTCCGCACCAATTCCGTGGACGAAGCCAGCGCCCGTATGGCTTGGACACGCACCTCACCTTCGGCGTTCTTGGCCACATCCAGCAGCAGTTTTCCGAGCGGAGCGGGATTCTTCCGGGCCAATTGGCCCAGCGCCCGGATCGCGTGGATGCGCACACGCTCGTCGGTGGCCATCGAGGCCAGGGTCTTCAAGGT
>JAPLUF010000002.1 GCA_026397755.1 Verrucomicrobiota bacterium | reverse complement strand
TGGGACGGGCGGAACTTCTCGGCCATTTCGTTGTAGGCCTCGGAGCGGAAGTCCTCGTTCTTGACCCACATGGAAATGGGGGTGCCGAGTGTGAGCCCATCGAAGGTTCCGGACAGGATCTTGAC
The DNA here is from genome assembly GCA_026397755.1 of Verrucomicrobiota bacterium. Lineage (GTDB taxonomy): Bacteria > Verrucomicrobiota > Verrucomicrobiia > Limisphaerales > UBA9464 > SXXZ01. The sequence continues at coordinate 7,822 of JAPLUF010000002.1, read as the reverse complement.
CGTGTCGGTTTCTTTCCGGGGGGTGACGATGGAAGACTGACCTGGGCGACGGCGATCTAGGTCTGGCTGGATGTCGGCCTCAGTGAGCGGAAGACGGGGCGGGCAGCCGTCGACGACCACCCCGACGCCGCCGCCATGCGATTCGCCCCAGGTGGTGATGCGGAAGAGGTGTCCAAACGTGTTGCCCATGACAGGGTTAATTCTGCGATGAAGGGGGCGGGGGAGAAAGAGCAAACGAGGGCTTCGCGGGACTCGGGCCTGCGCTCGCAGGGAAGCTCGGGCGAGGAACAACCGTTCGCGCTGTGCGCGAGGGAAGAGGTTGTTCGCTTCCAATGCTCGCTACGATCCGAGTCCCGCTCCGCTGGCGGTAGGAAGGTCAGCGCTCGCAGGGAAGCTCGGGCGAGGAACGACCGTTCGCGCTGTGCGCGAGGGATGAGTTAGATCGCTTCCAATGCTCGCTTCGGCCCGAGTCCCGCTCCGCTGGCGAGCGTCAGGGAAGTGCCAAGGGCTTAGAGCCTGGTGAGCTCGAGGACAAACCCACACTCGTTGTGGCTGTTGATGGCGGGAACCTGAGCGCCGACGGATATGTTCCAGCGGTGGGGCAGGAAGATCACAAAGCCGATGACACTGACCGACATGGGCGCTTGACCATTGATGTAGTCAGCCTGGAAATGGAGCTTGTTTTCCCAAATGGGGATCTCGATTCCAGCCATGAAATTCACTTGGTTCTTACTCCCGCTATAGGTGTCGTTGGCGAAGTAGGCGCCGCCAAAGACCTTGCCCCAGTGGCCCAATCGAAACTGGTTGTTCACGTAATTGAAGGTCGAGAAACGGGTTTCATCGTGATGAATCGGGGTAAGGGCTCCGAGTTGGGTGCCGATTCCAACGCCCCAGGATTCGTTGATATCAAACCGCTTTTGCAGGTTGATCAGAGGCATTGGATCGATGACTTCCCCGGTGTGATGGTAGAGATCCAATCCCAGCAGATTGACCCCGACCTCCCAATTGTTTCCGAGGCCGTAGTCGAAGGTCGTATTGCTGACGCCGGTGGAATTGAGATTCAGCTGTTCCTGGAAGAACCATTCGCCCTTTTGGGTGATGTCACTGGAGGGAACATTGAAGAGATTTTGTTGCCCCTGTGCGCTGAACGCTCCGCCAAATAGAATGAGGAACACCCCCACAAAGGATAAAGTGAAAGCCTGAGTCATGGAGCGAATCTGGGTCATAAATTGAATGTTCGAGTTAAACTTACTTGCTTCGAGTTAAAATTACCGGCCTAAGCATCCCTTGGAAAGGTTATTCTTAGCATCCCAGAAAGGCTATTCTCGGGCGATTCCAAGCGCCGTGCGCCAGATTGACTGTCACCCGAGGCGCGTGCTTCTGCTTGCGAGATTCTGCGGTCGATGTTCTGCAACCCCAACCAGTGCACCTTATGCCACGCCTACTCTGTAGTTGGGGCTTCGAGCATCTGTCAACATGGCGATCACCTCTTTATTTCAGGTTCGAACCTGTCGCCGCTCCGGAGTTTTTTAGCCTTCCTGCTTGAAGGCGGAGGGAGGGCTATCGATCCTCAGACTCTACTTTGTTTCCAACCCTAAAAACTTTCATCTATGCCTCCATTTTTTATTCGCTTCGGAGCAGGGCTCCTAGTTGCCCTGGCCGTGACCGCGGATTCGTTCAAACCGGAGTCGGGCTTTGTGTCGCTTGTCCCGGGTAAAGATTTGAGCGGTTGGAAGTACAAGCCGTCGGAGAGTTTTGACGGCAAGGTTGAAGCCAGTGACGGGCGCTATACGGCCAAGGACGGGCAGATCGTGGTCAATGACTACATTGCAGCCAAGGGACCGCACCTGCGCCAGTTGTGGACCCAGAAGGAATTTCCGAAGGACTTCATCCTTCGTCTGGAGTTTCGCGCCTCGGTGAACGCCGACAGCGGGATCTTTTTGCGCGGGCCGCAGTTGCAGTGCCGCGATTACTTGGTGGCCGGCCCGTACAAGACTCTCAAGAAGTACAAGCCGCAGGACTGGAACCAGATTGAGGTGGTGGTGAAGGACAATGTGGCTCATTGCACCTGCAATGGCGAAGTTCTGGAAGCTGCCCTCAAGTTGCCAGAGACGGGATCTATTGGTTTGGAAGCCGATCACGGCCAGATGGAGTACCGCCGGATCCGAGTCAAGGAGTTGACCTCAAAGTAGTCACAAGGGGCGCCCTCCTGGCCGGAACGATTCAGTTGAGACGCACGTTCCGGCGTAGGCCGTTGGGAATGGGCTCTGGCGGAGTCCCGCCGGGCCGAATCGATCGGAACGGACGATCCGATGGCAGATGCCTTTCCGTGTTTCCTCCGGCATCGCCTCAGCGCAAGATCGCCGGGTGACGCGACGGTCCCTCCTAGGTCGTCTGGCGCGGCAGTTGCCGCCCGGAGAATTGGTTTTCACTCCTGAAACTTTGTCGGCCCATGCGGGCGACAAGTGGTTTGCCTCCCACCTGCCCGAGGTGGTGGCTCTGCCGGGTTCGGTGGAGTCGGTGTCACGAATCCTCGCCTTCGCCTCAAAGCACCAGATTCCGGTAACCCCGCGTGGGGCAGGGCATGGCTATGTGGGCGGGTGTGTTCCAGTGCACGGCGGCATCGCCCTTTCTGTGGCGGGAATGAATCGAGTGCTAGAAATCAGCGCGGTGGATTTTGTGGCGGTGGTTCAACCCGGTGTGGTGACTGCCTCACTGCAAGAGGCTGTGGAGCGGCAGGGACTTTATTATCCGCCAGATCCGGCCAGTCGGGCTGATTGCTCGATCGGAGGTAATATCGCCACCAATGCCGGGGGTCCGCGATGCCTCAAGTACGGGGTGACCCGGGATTATGTCATGGCTCTACAGGTGGTGCTGGCCGATGGAACAGTGACCCGACTCGGTGGTCGAACCCACAAGAACAAGACGGGCTTCGATTTGCACCGCCTCTTTGTCGGGAGTGAAGGAATGCTCGGGGTGGTCACCGAAGCGACCTTGAAACTGCTGCCGCTCCCGGCTTATCGGGCCTGTGTGGGAGTGGGATTCCCCGATATGAAGACGGCCGCCCGGGCCATTCGAGCCCTTTTCGCTGCCCGGTTCCTGCCAAGTGCTTTGGAATTGGCCGATCGCTTCACGGTGGAAGCGGCCCGGCGTCGGACCGGATCCAAACTCCTCAAGGGCGCCGGTGCGTTGATGATTGTCGAGTTGGACGGTCGGGAGCGGGGCGTTCGCTCCGAAATCACTGAACTCAGCCGACTGCTTTCGGAGTTCCAGCCCACCTTTGTCCAACGCGGTCTGGGACCGGAGGGTTGTGAGCGTTTCTGGAAGTTACGCCGGGAGTTCAGTTACTCGCTGCGGGACACGGGACTGACCAAGTTGAACGAGGATGTCGTAGTGCCTCGTGGGTCGCTGGAAGCCTTGTTTCAACTCGGTGCCTCTCTCCAGAAAAAGCACGGCATTCAGGTGGCCTGCTTCGGGCATGCCGGAGACGGGAACATTCATGTGAACCTGATGCTCGATGAATCGGTTCCAGCGCAGCGCGAGGCGAGCGACCGGGCTCTCGATGAGTTGTTTCAGGGTGTTGTCGCACTGGGGGGCAGCATCACGGGTGAGCACGGGGTGGGTTTGGCCAAAAAACCGTGGTGGAACATCGCCGTTTCATCCGAATCCGATGCGCTGCATCGGCGTGTAAAGGCCGCCCTCGATCCGGCCGGTGTTCTCAATCCGGGGAAGTTCCTGGGCTGATCCCCGGTCCGGGGGACGGGGTTAATCCTCGTCGTCCCAGTGAAACTGATGCAGCACCCGGTGCACGATGGGGGTGAAGATCAGTGCTGCAGTCACGATGAAGACCAACCCTGCATAGAGTGCATAGCAGCCGGCGAAGAGTTTGCCCGGGTCGGTCTTGGGCGTGTTTACCGGGCCCATACCGCCCAGCAACATGGATGCATTGAGAAAGGCGTCCAGGGGGGACAAGTCTTCAAGTGCCATGTAACCGGCCATGCCTCCGGCCAACGAGATGCCGAGCAATGCCATCGAGACCCCGACATGGACCAGGAGGCGGCCCACGAATTTCCGGCTGTGAAGCGGGGTCTCCGTTCGGGATTCGTACATGGGTAAACAGTGAAGGACTACAGGCGGGGGTTCATTTGCATCATCAGGCGACGTTGCAAATCCTCAGCCGGGTTGACGCCGCTGAGTTTGAGCTTGGTGTGCAATGCAGCCACCTCGATAACGCGGGCGATGTCGCGGCCAGGGCGGACGGGCAAGTCCATGTGCGGAATGTCGATCCCGAGGTAATTCGCATACCCTTGATCCAAACCCAGACGGTCGATCTCGCCGGCTTTTTCCCAGACCTTCAGCGTGACTGCCAAATCGACACGCTTTTCGGCGCGGATGGCGGCGACCCCGAACAGCGCGGCGACATCGATGATTCCGATGCCGCGCACCTCCATGAGGTTGCGGGTGATGGTTTTGCCGGTACCGAAGAGTTCTTTGCCGTCGGCCAGCGTGAGGCAAACGATGTCGTCGCAAACGAGGCTGTGGCCGCGTTCTAGCAACCCGAGCACCGCCTCGCTTTTGCCAATGCCGCTCTCGCCCTGGATGATCACGCCAATGCCCTGGATATCGACCATGCAGCCGTGGATTTGGGTCCGAGGGGCAAACAGTTGTTCCAGCGCCAATGTGGCCTGGCTGATGAACTTCATCGTGACCAACTCCGTTTGGAACACGGGCACCCCGCGACTGTCTGCGGCAGTCAGGAACTCCGGTTCGGGGCGGATGCCACGGCAGAGCACGATGCAGGGGATCTTGTAGCGGAAAAGTTCGTTGTAGCGCTGTCGGCGGAGGTCCGGCTCGATGGAACGCAGGTAGGAGGTTTCGACCGCTCCCAGAACCTGCACTCGCTTGTTGGCGAAGTAGCGGCGGAAACCGGCCAGCGCCAAACCGGGGCGATTGACCGTAGGCTCCTGGATCAGACGGTTGAGGGAGTCTCCTCCGGTCAGCAATTTCAGTCCCAGCGGTCCAGCGTGGTCGGTGTAGAATTTCTCGACGGTGACGTTGGAGGGTTTCATAGGCGGCACCTTGCGGAGGTTCTTCACAGGTTCTTCACATGTTGAAGTCGGGGCCCAGGTAGATGTCCCGAGCCTTTGAATCGTTCACCAAGAATTCGGCGGTGCCCTCCACCAAGACCTTGCCCTGATGGATCACATAGGCCCTATCGACCAACCGGAGGGTTTCCCGGACATTGTGATCAGTGATGAGGATTCCCAATCCGCGGTCTCGAAGTCGTCGAACAATCTTCTGCACCTCGTAAACTGCGATGGGGTCGATGCCGGCGAACGGTTCATCGAGCAATAACAGTCGAGGTGAGGTCACCAGAGCGCGGGTGATTTCGAGGCGGCGCTTTTCGCCACCACTTAACTGGTAGGCATAGCTCTTGGCGAGCCGGGCCAGATCCAGTTCGTCCAGCAGGTAGGCCAGTCGCGATTGGCGCTCGCTGGCGGAACCTTCGCACGTTTCCAGGATGGCCAGTAGGTTCTGCTCGACGGTCAGCTTTCGGAACACGCTGGGCTCTTGCGTGAGATAGCCGATGCCCAGGCGGGCTCGCTGATGCATGGGCAAGCGGGTGATGTCGATGCCGCGGAACTGAACCGAACCCGCATCGGGGCGGACTAGCCCCACGGTCATATTGAAGGAGGTTGTTTTGCCAGCGCCGTTGGGGCCAAGAAGACCCACGATTTCGCCAGCACCCACATGGATCGAAATACCATCGACCACTCGACGACCCGAGTAAGCCTTGGCTAGACCTTGGACCGACAGCAAAGGCGTCGAATCTTGAGAGACTGCCGGAGTGGCGGTCTTGGCTGCGGTCTTGGCTGCAGTGGCCATGGTCAGCGGGATTTGGACGAGTTGGTGCCCCGGTTAAAGAGCGTCGAACCCTTGAGGATGTCCGCCTTGAGCTCGATCCGGTAGGAACCTCGATTGCGCATCGTCCGGGACTTCAGGTCGTAGATGAGTGCTTCGGTTCCAATCATAACACCAGAGGCCGTCTCGATTCGGGGGTCTCCCGTCAAAATGAGAATTTCCTGCTGCGAGCCGTATTCGGCCTGCTTGCCGAAGGCCCGTACGACATTGGTTGAACCGTTGACTCCGGGTTGGAACAGTTCAACGACCACGTTGCCGGAGGCGATGAGCGATTGGAGTTTGCCGCCGGTGGGAAGGGGGCCTGACGTTCCGGAGGCTTTGTCCTGCGGCAGGGCTGCACGGAGATCGTCGCAGGTGATTTGCAGAACTCCGGGGGACTCCACTCGGACATGATCCCAAAGATGATAGACGCCTTTTTCGAGTTCCAGCACGCAATTGGTGGCGGACAGCAGGATTTTGTCTTGTTGCTGTGCCTGCACCGAACCGGAGACCAGGGTCAGAAACAGGGCGAGGAGTGGAAAGAGGACGCTGCGGATCATGGAGAAACGGGTTTGGGCTGGAAGAGTCGGGTGCGCAGTTCGATTTGCACTGAGTTGGTGACGGTCAGACTTCGTTCGGTGCCGTTGAATTGAAAACCGAGGCCGCGGATCGAAATGCCGTCGGCTTCTCGTCGGGCTGTAAAGCTGCCGACGGATGCGGCGTCTTTGGTGGTGACATTCACCCGGCAAGACGGCGATTCGATGATGAAGTCGGAACTTTCGTCGGGCCGGAAGGATTCTAACCTCAGACCGGTCACATCCCACACAGCCGGTACGAGACCGCCTTTATCTGAGGGTGCAGGCGAGGCCTCGGTGGACGAAAATCGCAATTGGACCCGGCCGGTGACAGTGTCCCGAAGGCTAATGCCCCACTGACGGATGGTGGCTGCAGCCGAGGCCGACAGGGCGTTGGTGGCACCTGCCGATCTACCGCCTTGGGCCAAGGCCCCGCAGGCAATCAAGCCTAGGAGGGCGGTGAGCCCGAATCGGAGGTTTATCGAGGACATGGCTAAAGAGTCTTGGAATCCAGGTCGCGGCTTAGGAAGCGAATTTCTCAACCATCCGTTCCCAATGACCCTGGGCTTTGAGCAGCAGATCGGCGGCCTCGCGGACCGCTCCATGGCCGCCGGGTTTCTGAGTGACCCAGTGGGCGAGGTTGCGCGCCTCCTCGATGGCGTCGGCTGGGGCGATGGCCAAACCAGCTCGCTTGAGCGCGGCAAGATCCACCCAGTCGTCCCCCATGTAGAGGACTTCGTTCCACGTAATATTGGTCTCGCGCAGCCAGGTTTCGATGGCGGCCACCTTTGGACCGGAAGATTGGTGGAGGAAATCGATCTTCAAATCCTGGGCTCGCTGGATCGTGGCTTCGCTGGGGCGGGCCGAAACCCAACCCACGCGAATGGACGCCTCGGTTTGCAGGAGTCGCAAGCCTAGACCATCCCGGATGTCGAACACCTTGGTCTCGGCTCCGCCTCCCATGCTGACGGTGGCGTCGGTTAATACGCCGTCGACATCGCAGATAAAGAGGCGAACCCGCCGGGCACGAATCAACAGATCTTCAGAAAACGACATCCTGTGGCCGACAATCCGGCAATGCCTCAAGGCGGGCAAACAGGAAACCCAAGTGAATGGATTAAGGGTTTTGCGCGAGCACATCCAAGGACGCGCGCACCACATGTTCTACCGAAATGGACTGCATGCAGCGGAAGTCTACTGGGCAATGCCGCAGAAAACACGGGGCACATGGAGCCTCTCCCAGCAGGAGACGGTGGCGCAGATCGCCCGGTAATCCGGGGCCGGTGAGTTCGGGCGAGGTGCTGCCGAAAGGGACGACCACTGGAACGCCCAAGGCCGCGGCCAGG
>JAPLUF010000206.1 GCA_026397755.1 Verrucomicrobiota bacterium | reverse complement strand
CTACGGCAAGGAGTATGTGCCGGCTGATTTGAACCCGGTGGCTGATCCGAAGCTGCTGTCGATTAGTCGCAAACCGGACGGCAAGCTGGATCCGAGGTTGTCTGCCGGCAGTCCGGCCTTCACGGGCACGCTGAGCACGCCGGCCGACGGCTTCTGGACCCCCGCCAATTACAAGGGCGCTTTCGACGCCAATGACAACTGGGCCTACGGCTGGACCGGGCTCAGCGCCGAGGGTTTCTTCCCGGCCCGCGACAATGTCGTTTACGTCGATTCAAACTACCTCTACGGCACCTACGATTGGGTAGCGACCAACACCTACATTCTGACGGGCTTCACTTACGTGATGAGCAACTCCGTCTTGAACATCGAGCCAGGCACAGTGATCAAGGGAGTCTCAGGGACAGGCTCTTCTTCCAGTGCGGCCAATGACTTCGGCTGCCTCTTTGTCTGCCGCGGCGGCAAGATCAATGCCGTCGGCACCGCGGGCAACCCGATCATCTTCACGGCCGAAGTGGACGACGTCGCCGATGCGGGCGACTTGCCCTTCCCGTCGCGCGGTCTCTGGGGTGGCGTCGTTGTCTTCGGCAATGCCCGTTTGAACAACCCGGGTTGGACCACCAACAGCGTGCCTTATGAAATTTACGAAGGTCTTCCGGACCTTGCTGTGACCAACGACTTCAGTGGCCAGATCGACTACTTGCACCGCTTTGGCGGCACCGATGACGACGATAGCTCGGGCGTGTTCCGCTATGTGTCGGTGCGGCATGGTGGTAAGAAGCTGACCACGGATAAGGAAATCAACGGATGGTCTCTGGGTGCCGTGGGCCGGGGCACGGTGATGGAGTACTTGGAAGCCTACTGCACGGCCGATGACGGGTTCGAGTTCTTCGGCGGCTCGGTGAACACCAAGTACTTGGTGTCCGCCTTCAACGACGACGACGGGTTCGACACCGACATGGGCTACAACGGTCAGAACCAGTTCTGGTTCGGCATCCAAGAGCCGACGGCCAAGGACAGTGGCTCGGAGCAAAACGGGCAGCCGCAGCCTCCGGATGTGCGCGTGCCGGGTGCGTTGCCGCTGACGACGTATACGATTCGCAATGCGACGTTGATTGGTGCCGGTACCAACACGACAGCCAATGATGCCCTGCGCTTCCGAGTGGAGAACAAGGCGCGCTGGTTCAACTCGGTGTTCACCGACTTCGGTGGCGTGCGAGTGCGTATCGACGACGACGGTGTTTCGACGCCGGAGCTGAAGAACAATGTGTTCTGGGGTTACAAGACTGGATCGAACGAAGACTACGGCAAGGAGTACGTGCCGGCCGACTTGAACCCGACGCTGGATCCGCTGCTCGGAGGCATTAGCCGCAAGGCCGATGGCCAGTTGGATCCGACGTTGCGCGCCGGCAGCCCGGCTTATGGTGTTCCGCAGACCGAGACCCCTGGATTCGTGAAGGTGAACTTCACTGGAGCCTTTGGATCTGAAAACTGGGCCCAGGACTGGACCGCACTCGATGCCGAAGGCTTCTTCAAGGCCACCAGCATTAAGCCGGTTGGACCGATGGCTCTGCCGCAACCCAAGGCTCCGGTTTTGGGTGTCGCTGCCACTGCGACAGGACTGAAGATCACCTTCATGTCTGAACCGGGCCGTACTTACATCCTCCAAAGCCGCACGGCCTTGGATCAGACCGCTTGGACCCCGGTGCAATCACCGGTTGCTGGCACTGGATCGGATCTGACCGTCGAGGTGCCCTTCGGGGTGGCCAGCGGATTCGTCCGGATTTCGGTGGAGTGATCTGAGCCAAACGGCACTCACATTTACAACTTCGCGATGGGGCGGATCCGCAAAACGGGTCCGCCCCATTTTTTCAACCGGAACAATTCCGTCGCAAGGAAAGGGATAGCGTGGCGGATTCTGTTGCACGACGAACCGAGAGCGCGGTCCGGGCCATGAAAAGGCCGCTGCGAGCGGCTCGGTAACGAGCGACCAACGACGCGCTTGCGCAAGAAAGCGCAGCCAGCAGGACCGATTAAGCGGGATGGTTCTGGCTAAGGTGTCGCCAGTTTCGGTTGTGAATTACCCAATTTGCTTATGGCTGCGATGCATCCAGCCACCGGCCAGAGCCAGTGCTCCAATCCCCAAGACCGCAATGGTCAGTCCGGCATCCAAGAACAAGGGCAGTACTCCCTCCACGGTCATCAAACGTCCTCGAGTCACTAGGACCACACACACTGCGAGGTAGCCCGCCGTGTCGGCCAGATACATGAGAAACCCCAAATTGGCACGATCTCGGGTTAGAGCGATGAATCGTTCAAAGAGGGTGGCGTGAACGGCGATATAAGGGAGGTACAACCCAATACCCACCGCCACCATGAATCCGAAGGCATCAATGCCTCCCCGCCGCCAAGCCAAGCACGCGGTCGCAACCATCGCCAACCCCAGGCACGAGACAGCCAATCCGGTATAAAACGCCCGTCGATTGTCCCTGATACGGGCCATTAACCCCATGGGAATGAGGACTGCCAGCGTGACCCACATCTCTGACCGAGTGAAAACCATCGCGGCACCGGGAGCACCCAACGCCTGCCAGAGTTCCCTCGAAAAATCAGCCCTCACGGAGCGCAGCAGTGTGACCAGTGTGTAAGCTGTGATGATGAGTAGCACCGCCATTCCATGGCGCTTAAGAAATGCCCATCGCTCAGACCGGTTCAGCGGTTGTCGTTCCGCTCGGGCGACAACATCAGAATCGGTGGGCGGCGGGATTTGTCCGAGCATCGAAGCAAATCCCCACAATGGGAGTGCGAAGACGGCTCCGGCGGCCGCCGGCATCCAGCGTTCCGGCACACCGGCCTCAAGCAATTGTAGACCCACGGTCTTCGATAAGCCGTCGGCCAGAATGAAGCTGCAGCAAAGACCGGTGATGAAGGCTTCGGAAAGCCGTCGGCCCTCAAGAAACCCCAGAACCAGACCAAAGACCATTCCCAGCGGTAGTCCATTTAAGAACAGGCAGAGTGTCCCGAAAGACGGCGGCAGGAGACCAAATAAGATCCAGGCGGCCTCGGCTACGGCGATCAAACCGAAGAGCGTGGCGATTCGGCGTCGGGGTGCCATCTCGGCGATAACCCGGATGCCCATTGCCTTGGAGGCGGTGTAGCCCAGGACTTGAGCACTCACCAACAGTGCCTTGAAACCCGGGCTGAACGGATCACTGACATAAACGCCTGCGGTGAAGGGTTTCCGAAAACCGTACATGCAGGCGTAGGTTCCAAACGCGGACACGGTGCACCAGGCTGCCAGCGCTATCGGGTCCTTTTGCCATCGTTGGATTATGGCTTTCATGGCGAAGAATCGACGGGTTTTCCGGCCCAATGGTGGACGTAGCTCACAATGGGATCGTTCACGATCGCTCTAGCAGACCCAGTGACGATCACGAAACACCGGCTTCCAACCCATCGGGAATGACTGAGACGCGCTGCCATTTTCCGGAGGCTGCGAGTTGGAAGGCTTCCTCTAATTGGCTCAATGGGATTGGAGGTGACACCAAGGACTCCCAGGGGTAATCGCCTTGATTCTTCGAAAGGAAGGCGATCGCGGCATCGAGATGACGGGGGGCGTAGTTGTGAATCCCTCGCAGGGTCAGGCATTTGCGGATGAGGGTTTCACCCGTCAGTTGCAGGGCCGAATCCGGATGCACTAGCCCGGCGATGGCGTAATGCCCGCCCGGTCTCAGCCAGCCAATCCCATCGGCGATCACTGAGGCACTGCCGGTGACCTCGATGACGACATCGGCCGAGTTGGCCGCGAGAAGGGGGTGTTCGTTGGAGAGCACCGGAGTTCCGCCGAATCGGGGAACCGCGAGCAGGCGAGAGGGTTGTCGATCCACAACGATGACTTCCTTCCAACCGGATGATTTCAACAGAGCACAGCCATAAAGACCCAGTAATCCAGCGCCTTGAATGATCGCCACACCCCGCGGTGCTGGCAGGCCTTCGACCACCCCAATCATGGTCGCTAGAGCGCAATTCGCCGGCGCGGCAACGCTATCAGAAAGGTGATCGGGAATTTTTACCAAGTGGGTACCGGACCGCAGCAAGAGATGGGACGCGTAGCAGCCGTTGAGCCCGGATCCATCTGCCAGAGCGCCATGGCCGTACTTGAAAAGCCGTTCGCATTTCTGAGGCAGGTGCCACTCAACACACGGACGGCAAACCCCACAAGAATCCACCAAACTCCAAGACACCCGTTGCCCGATCCAAGAGGGGTCGCGATCGGGTCCGACCGCCATTACACGCCCTACTGCCTCATGCCCCAAAATGGAGGGAGTAGGTCCATGGCGTCGGCCACTCAGGGTGTGAAGGTCGGATCCACAAACAGTGGCCAGGTTGATCGCGACGAGCACTTCACCGAAGCCGGGATCCGGTAGCCGGATACGCTCGGTTCGGAGCGGGAGTCCTGGACCGGAGAAGACGGTAGCCAGCGCAGTGTTCACTCCATGAGTAGAGTCGATGCCGGGGGACTGGGTCACGTCGGTTCTGCGGGACCTGACTCAGGCCGCGTGATGGAACGGTCAGTTGGGGTTGTCGAGCGGGTCCAGCGTCCAGACAACGCGGGTCTGTGGCAGGAAGGCCTTCCCGAGATTGGGGCTGCCGGTCGCAGTATCGATAACCTGGTTGCCTCGGAGATTTTCAGAGTGTCCGTCGGCGAAAACCAGATTCCCGCTTCCCGAGTGACGGGCCGAGAATCGGTTGGCGAAGGCATGCGGCTGCCCGTTGTAAGCCGATTGATTGGGGTGGAATTTGAGCTCATCGGGCAGGCACGCCTCGGTGAAGACCACCGTTTGAGACGCCATTTGAACCGCGGAGAGCTTAGAGGGTTCTCCGTTGCGGATGAGCTTCGAATTCATCGCCAGCGAGAAGAACGGGGATGCTTTGCGAACCGTGGCCATCGGCAATTTCGCCGCGGGGCAGGTGAAGAGGGAGGCCTTTTCGTAAAACGCTTGTCCATTGGTTGCGTAGTCGCGGACGGGCCGCAGACCGATGCGCGGAGGGATGGCGTTGCACCACAGCTCTGCATTGTTGGTGCTCTGAGCTTGAAGCCAGGTCAACTGGTCTTGGCTAAAGGGTTTCTCGCGGGGGAGGTACTCAAGATTGTCCTCCGTATAGAGCATTAATCCGAGGCCCCATTGTTTCTGTTGGTTGAGGCAAGCGATACGCACAGCGCTGCCTTTGGCACGCGCCAGCGCCGGTAAAAGCATCCCGGCCAAGATAGCGATGATGGCAATGACCACCAGCAGCTCGATGAGGGTGAACCCGCCGGAGCGAGAACCGAGTGGTGGCCGGCAGCGAATGCCCTTCATTGAACCTCCACCCGGAAGAGTCCGACGGAGCCGCTGTTGGGGCCCAAGAGGATCAAGAAAGTGACGGGTCCGGCGACGGTGGCTGCCTGAGGTTCGCCCTCGTTAATCCAAGAGCCACTGGCCTCATTGCGGCGTTGCAGCCGGTAGGTGCGACCCGACTCGGCCGAGAGGAGGACCGTCAATGACGCCTCCGTTTGCGTGATGGTGAGTGATGGGGGCTTTGCAGGGGTGACGATCGTTCCGGCCTTGATCCGGCCCGGAGATCCCCATTCCTTGACGCCTTCGAGAGTGGCCGGAGCCTGGAACACGCCGTTCAAGTCCAGCACGCTGGGTTTGCCGAACTCGCGAGTGTCCGGATTGAAATTGAAACTAATGCCCGGATCGCCGGCGGGGAAATCCACTCCGTCGATGGTGTCTGCATTGGCCGTGGCCGTGGCGTTCCAGAGGCGCAAACCGTCGCCACCCGAACTCAGTCCGATGCCGCTCCCAGTGTAGGTCACGATCTTCAGACCGGTCGCGAGGTTGTTGGTGCCCCACCAGGTCCGAAACTGATCCGGGGTGAGTCGTTCCACAAACACGATGGATTCGCCGGGCAGAATTGTAAGATTGGTATCTGCAAAGGTGAGGGCGCTGCCCAGGCTCGCGCTGTTGTCATCAAAGCGCCAACCGGACAAGGAAATCGGCACTGGCGAGAAGGAGGTGATCTCCCACCAATCTTCAGGCGCGAAACCCACTCGGTCGATGAAGGCTGGATCCAATGTCGTGCGGGCACTGCTCACTTCGGTGATGCGGATGTCCGGCCGGCTGAGGACGGTCAATAGCACCGAGTGAGAGATTGTGCCGCTGGCGTTCGAGGCGGTGACGGAGTATTGGCCCGCTTGCACCGCGGTCACCGGGTTGACGGTGAAGGTGGCTGAGGTGGCTCCGGAGAGAGGTTGTCCATTTACGGACCACTGGTAGGCCGGTTCGGGTACTCCAGAGGCCGTTGCGGAAAACGTGGCCACGCCACCGGTGAGAACCGTCAGTTCCGTCGGTGTCTGCAGCCAGCGCGGGGCGGACGGAGCTGCAGCGATTTGCAGACGCGCATCGGTACTCGTCAGTAGTGCCAAGCCATTATCGAGTTGAACCGAGTACAGGCCACTGACTTGAGTTTGAGCATTGGAGACAGTGAGACTGGCGCCAGTTTCGCCCGGGATGGGTGCGCCATTGAAACGCCACTGATAGCGGGGGCGCGGCAGACCGGCGACCTCCACAGTGAAGGTGGCGGCATCACCCGGATTGACCGTTTTGTTGGCCGGTGGGGTGGTGATGGTCAGCGAAATAATGGGGCCGGCGATGCCCGGGGAACCCCAATCACCATTGTCCGTCGCCAAGAAAGCCCCTGAGACTTCAGACGTGGTTCGGGCTGTAAGGAGCCCGGTCTTGGGATCGCTGGTGAAGCTGGAGGAGTTGGTCCCGGCGGCTGTGAAATCGACCGAGACCACGGGCGATGCCTCTTGCAGGGCGGCAGCATCCCAGAGGCGAATGCCATCGCCGGTTGAACTGAGTCCGATACTTGTGGCCGTGTAGCTGATGATTTGAAGCGTTGGTGAAAGTGTCGAGCCCCACCAGGAGCGGAACGCAGCCGCATCGATGTCCTGGATAAAAACAACGGATTCGCCGGGAGAAAGGGTCAGTGCTCCCAAGGTCACGGCACCATTGGTCAGGCCGCCGTTCGAATCGTTGAGCCGCCAACCCCGCAAATCGATCGGCGTCGTTCCGTAATGGGTGAGCTCGAACCAGTCGGCATGCAGTGTGGGTGTCCCGTTGGTGGACTGGTTGGAGTGAACCTCAGTGACGGCCAATTGCGCGCGCAGTTCCATGCCCATCAGCAGGAGTCCTACTGAGGCCAGAAGGGATCGGATCGTTAATGGAGCGGTCAATCGGAGGAAGGGTTGGAGGTGGGGTTGGCGCTCTGAAACCCAGGCGGCATCAGAGCCATGTCACTTCTTAAGGTGAGGGGTTGTTCCTGCCTAAACAGTGACGCTCTGGTGACAACACGGTGACATGCATCCAGATATGCCTGCGGGACCCGAGTTAGGGTTTTAGGTCTCACCTAAAATCGACGTCACGGCTGGGTGAGCGGCGTGTGACAAGTTGCGGAAAATGGGGGTATTTCGATGAGAGCCTCTCCCATGCGAACGCGGTGTCCGCTCTGGAGATGCGCACAGACCTTGAAGCCAGCCGGCGCGAACAGAATGATAGTGGAACCGTGTTCGAACCATCCCAGCTCTTCGCCTCGCACCACGGGTGCGCTGCAGGGGATTTCGCGAGGTCCTTTCCAACCTTGGCTCAACAGGAGGTTCAGGAAATGCAGTCGGATCGAAGCCACCAAGATGGCGGCCACGGCGACCATAGCCACCGGACGCCCGTCGGCCAGTCGCAGTCGCACCACGGCTCGCTCGTTTTTGCAGAAGAGGTTTTCGACCCGTCGGAGAGCGATGGGATTGACGTTCCAGGTGTCCCCCGAAATGGAGGTCACCTTTTCAACGGTGCCCGATTCCGGACTGTGGAAGCGGTGGTACATGTCCGAGGTCAATCGAAGGGTGATGAAGCTACCGTCCTGAAAATCTGCGGCGGCTCCGGCGCTGCCGAAGAGATCTTCGATCGAGTAGGGGAATCCCTTCGCTTGGAAAGCCTGCATCCCACGCACCGAACCCCAGGCTCCGATGATGCCATCACAGGGACTCACCAAGATTTTGGAATCCGAATTCACCGGCCGCATCCCGGGTTTCAATTCGCGGGTGAAGCATTCCTGAAGGCTCTTAAATCGTTGGTGCTTGGATTCACTGAGGTCGAGGTCGGTGAAGAGTTGCCACAGTGCGATAGAAGCCCGCGTCAGCAGCGGATTTCGAATGCTGCTGAAGCGGCCCATGGCGTGGGTCATCAGGGACCGTGGCAATCGATTGGTGAGCAAAAAGTTCAAATCCTCCTGCAACAGCAGGCGGTCGCGGAAGGCCCGCAGTCGGGTGGCAGTGTTGCCGCCGCTGCAAGTCGAACTATCAATCCTGGTTTTTTTCATGTCTGAATTCCTGAATCCTTTTTGGTTTGCTTTGATCCCACTGGCCGGTGCGCTGGCATGGGGTCGGCGGCGTCTCCAACTCTCCTTTGCCAAGCATCCGTCGCTGGCTGGCCACTCCCGATGGGCCAAGCGGATCACCCGCTGGATTCCCGGTTATGCCTATGGAGATGAAGAGGTGTTCCGCACCGATGGAGCTTCGGACGCGGTAGAAGCCGCACGCCGACAGGGGTTCTTTCGGTTGGCTGGGCAGTTTGCCGGGCATCACCCGCGATCCATCATTCAATCGACGGAAGCCGCTCGTCACATTTCCGATCTCCAGTTCACCCGAGCCTATCGGGTGCCGTTTCAATTTAGCCCGTATGTGCGGTCCCATTTGAAACTGGGAGGATTTGTCGAGTCGTCGTCGGGAGTGCACATCACCGATTTGGACGGACGGCGCTACATGGATTTGACCGGTTCTTATGGGGTCAATGTCATGGGCTACGACTTCTACAAGTCCTGCATGGAAGAGGCAGCACAGCGGGTCCAGGCCTTGGGTCCGGTGTTGGGCAGTTTGCATCCCTGCACGGCATGGAACGCCGAACGGCTTTGCCGCATTTCGGGAAAGGACGAGGTGTCGTTCCACATGTCTGGCACCGAGGCGGTCATGCAGGCGGTGCGCTTGGCGCGCTACCATACCGGACGTAAGTATCTGGTTCGGTTCTGCGGCTCCTATCACGGATGGTGGGACGATGTTCAACCGGGCCCTGGAAACCCCATGCCGCCCGGTTGCGTGTACACGTTGAAGGAAATGGATGCGGCTACGCTCCGGGTGCTTTCTACGCGCAAGGACATTGCTTGCGTGTTGGTCAACCCCCTCCAGGCGCTGCATCCGAACCGTCCCGCCCCGGGCGATTCGACCTTGGTGGATAGCTCCCGCAGCGCCGGCTTCGATCGCCCGCGCTACACCGAATGGCTCCGGTCCTTGCGCGAGGTGTGCACGCAACGCGGCATTGTCCTGATTTTCGATGAGGTCTTTCTGGGGTTCCGACTCGCTCCTGGCGGGGCACAAGAATACTTCGGGGTCGATGCCGACATGGTCACCTACGGCAAAACCCTGGGCGGCGGATTTCCCGTCGGTGTCATTTGCGGACGTCGGTCCCTCATGGTTCGTTACCGCGAAGACCGACCCGCCGACATTTGCTTTGCCCGCGGCACGTTCAACTCGCACCCGTACGTCATGGCCGCGATGCAGGTTTTCCTGGAGCGCTTGGAAACGCCCGAAGTGCGCGCCTTGTACGACGGTTTGGACGAGCGCTGGAATCAACGCAGTCACAGCCTCAACGAACGCCTCGCTACGGCGGACCTGCCCGTGCGTGTGGCCAACCTCTCTACGGTGTGGACGATTATGTACCAGGTCCCCAGCCGTTATAATTGGATGTTCCAGTTCTACCTCCGTGCCGAAGGGTTGGCGCTGAGTTGGGTGGGCAGCGGACGGCTCATCTTCAGTCTCAACTATTCTGAAGAGGAGTTTCAGTGGGTGACCGAACGATTCCTTCGGGCCGCCGTGTCGATGCAACAAGATGGGTGGTGGTCGCAGGTCCCCGGCGTGGATAACCGATCCATCCGCCGGCAAATCCTCCGGGAGATGCTGGGGAGGATTCGAAAGAAACCCTCTGCCCCAGTCACCGCCCAGGAACCTGTCAAACAAACCGCCTAGTCGGAACGCATCGCTCCGGATTAGTGGGTCGGCTGGGTGTGGTCCATGGGGTCGATGAGTTCGCCCCGCAGCAGCGCCAGCGGTGAGCGCCAGTACAGCAGGATGTCGTGGAAGGGATCGGTCATGATCTTCAGTGCCCAGACCAGTCCGGTGGTCACGTCGCGCAAAAAGAACAGGTGGACCGTACGGAAGATCAACCCGCCGAGGCCGATATACAACCAGATGAGTCCGAGGCTCTTGAGGTAACCTCCACGGACCACTTCTTCCTTCAGCAAACCCAGAAAATTGGGGCTGAAGTAAAGGGCCACCGGCGCCACCGCCCACAGCGCCATGAGCACCACCTTGCGTCGCAAGTTGTAGCCAATTTTGATGTCCTCCTTGTGCTCGTGAGTCGCCCGATTCACGTGGT
>JAPLUF010000375.1 GCA_026397755.1 Verrucomicrobiota bacterium | reverse complement strand
ACAATATCAAGAACTGACCCCTTTATGACCCCTTTAACCCTTTACGTGACCTCTTTACGTGACCTCTTTACGTGACCTCTTTACGGATCGTAGGCGGTGGGTAATTGTGACGAAAAAAACGTTGCTATCAGATTTCCATAGACGAATATGTCTTTGAAAACCCGGTTCGAAACGAGGTTTTCGTTGCTATGCTCATTCGTTTCTCCGTCGAAAACTATCTGTCGTTCGGTGCTCGGGCGGAATTCTCCACCGTCGCGACCCGAGAGATGCATCATCGGGATCGCACCTACTCGGCGGGTCCAGACGGCCTGCGCTTGCTCCCGGTTTCCGTGCTGTTCGGGCCGAACGCCTCGGGCAAGTCCAACCTGTTCCGCGCCCTCCAATTCCTGAGGGGGCTCGTTGTCGATGGGGTTCGCCCCGAGGCCGCGATTCCGGTCACTCCGTTCCGCCTGGATCCAGCCCTGCGCACTGCACCCAGCCGCTTTGAAATCGAATTCCTGTCTGCCGGAACAGCCTTCGCCTACGAGGTGACAGTCACTAGTGCACGAGTGTTGGAGGAGTCGCTGAGTCGGGTCCGTCCGAGTGGCAAGGTGTTGTTGTTTCAACGCAAGGCTGACCCTGATCGGCCGTCGTTCATTTTTGAGAATGAACTCACCGGCGGGGATTCCAAGGAATGGCAGTTCCTAGCTTTCGTGGGGATGGGTACACGCAGCAACGAGCTGTTCCTGCACCAGGCGCTCGACCGGGCGGTCGAGTCGCTTAAGCCGGCCTTCGAATGGTTCAGCAAGATCCTCCTGCTGCTGGACCCACGCTCGGTGTCGCCAGCGATGGTTTTCCAGTTGGCCGCACGGGATGATTTCCGCTCGTTCTGCAGCGACTCGGTGCGACGTATCGGTGCAGGCATCGAGTCGATTGAACCCGAAGTGTTGCCGATCAAGGACTCGACTGTTCCCGAACACGTGCGCGAGGAGGCCATGCATCGGCTGACGGATGTCGATGGGGTGCTGATGGGCACGCGCGACGGGCAGCGATTCTCCTTCTCGAAGGTCAACGGTGAAGTCCAGGTGGCTCGTGTGGTGAGCTACCATCCGGGAACGGATGGCGAGCGGGTGCGCTTTGAATTCTCCGAGGAATCCGAGGGAACCCAGCGATTCATGGACCTGCTGCCGGCCCTGTACAACCTTGGTCGCCCGAACCATCAGCAGGTCGTCTTCGTGGATGAACTGGACCGAAGTCTGCACAGCGGTTTGACCCGATCCGTAGTGGAGAGCTACCTGCAGAATTGGCTACCAGGACAAACTACCCAATTCCTGTTCACCAGCCATGACGCGACCCTGCTCGATCAAGACCTGTTCCGGCGGGACGAAGTCTGGCTCTTGGAGAAGACCGACCGCGGTGACACGGAGATCCGTAGTCTGGGTGACTACCGGGTGCGCACGGACAAGCGGTTGATGAAGGACTATCTGCAGGGCCGCTTCGGAGCGGTGCCTCGGACTCGTCGTCTGGCGATGCGTCGTCCCGCGTTCGCAACGACACCCCACAGATCCTGACCCATGGCGAAGCCCTCGTTTGCTCCGCGAGCTTCCGGCTTCCGGGAGCCCAAGACCTTCATCGTGGTGGCCACCGAGGGGCGCGTCACCGAGGAGCATTACCTCAGCGCCTTCAAGCCATCGCGAGACGCCGTGCTCCAACTGACGGTGCTACCGAACCGGAACAACAAGAGCCATCCCAGGGAGTGCCTGAAACGGCTGCGCCAACATGCCAAGGACAAGAACCTGGCCGGTGATGACCAACTCTGGGTGATGATCGACCGAGACCAGTGGTCAGAAGCTGACTTGAACGAGGTGGCTCGGGAGTTGGCGAAGCACCGGAACCACTTCTTGGCCCTCAGCAACCCTTGTGTGGAGTACTGGTTCTACCTGCATTTCCGAGACCCAAGATCCTTCACGGATGGGCAGAAGGTGATCCGGGATTTGAGGCGACACCTTCCGGAGTATTCCAAGGACAACTTCGACCTGGTGAAGCTCAAGGCCGGCGTGCACAAAGCCATCGAGCGAGCCAAACGCCAAGAAGAAGACCTGAAGGCGCTTTGGCCCAAGAACACCGGCACCCGAGTGTATCAGCTGATGAAGGTGCTTTTGGGCGAGCCGACTCAGAAGAAGCGGTGAGGCAACGGAAGATTGGGCTAAGCCCCGAAACAAATTTGGTCGGACTGCATTATTCGTCGCGGTTCAGAGCGGCAACCCATCGGATGTTCAGGCGCTTCTCGGTGCTGGTGCCGACCCAAATATCTCTGACCAGCACGGGCATAGCCCTGCTCACGTTGCGGCAATTAAGGCCGGAGTCCGGAATCCCAAGGTCGGAGACGCATTTGTCTCCATGATCGAGGTGCTCGCGTCTCGAGGGGCAAATCTTGAAAGCAAGAATGCCAAGGGCCGCTCTGTCGCCGACTGCCTTAAGCAGTTCAGCGGGCGGAATCTCAAGCCAATGGCAGTGATCGGTAAATGAACCTATTCGCCCAAAAATCTGGTGGCTGTCCTTGTCGGTGCCGGATCACCGATGGGTGAGGATGCGGTATTGATGGGCGGGGACTTCGATGGCTGTGGAGTCTGCGGGGTGGGGAGGTTCCCGTTTCCAGAGGCGCAGGTCTTGGAGGCCGAGATCTTGGGGCGATATCCGCACGGGCGTCTCCCGGGGGTTGAAAAGGGCGATGATCCGATCTTCCTGCCAGCGGCGTTCGAAGGCGAGGAGGCCGAACCGCTGCTCAAGGGGCAGTGTGCGATAGTCTCCGCGTCGGAGGGCGGGGTGCGCGTGCCGGCGTCGGATCCAATCCCGATAGTACTTCGATTGAACCATGTCCACGGTCACCGCGTCGGCTGGGCGCTCGTGGCCGAAGGGCAGCCGCTGCTCGGGCGTGTAGTGGAGATCGGCCCAGACCATGGGTTTGCGGCAATCGGGATCATCGGCTCCCCACATCCCGACTTCATCCCCGTAATACAGGTACGGGGCTCCGGGGGAGAGGAACTGCAGGGCGATCATTTGCCGCCATCGGGATTTTTCGGCTGCGTTGGGGGCCCGAGGATCGTAGCCCCGGTCTTCTTTCAGAGAAGCTCCGTGGTCTTGGCGTGCCGACGGGTTCACCACCGCCGATCCGACCCGCGCGGTGTCGTGGGAGCCCAGAAGGTTTTGGAGGGCCAGGCATCGGTCGTAGCCGTAGTGCCGGTGCTGGAGTTCCAGAGCCTCGGCGAACTGGGCCGCGGTGATGGATCGGGGTTGATTGAGGAATTGGAAAACGGCGTCTCCGAATCGGTAGTTCATCACCCCATCGAAGGCCTGATCGAGCCAAGGGCGGGCATTGCGGAACGTGTTGGCTGAATAGTCCTCCCACCAAATCTCGCCGGTGATGTAGGCCTGTGGGTTGAGGGTGTGCACCCATCCTCGGAACTCCTTCCAGAATCCCATGGGCACTTCAGCAGCAACGTCCACGCGCCACCCGTCGATGCCCTCCTCGGGGTTGCCGTCGCCATTGGGGTCCATCCATCGGCGCACGATCGAATGGAAATGCTGGCGTACTTCGGGATGCAAATTTTCCGCATCCCGTTGGATTTCAGGCAGGTCTTTGATGCCGGACCATCCGCGGTAGTCGAACTCATCGGCCGGGGTGGCCGGATCATCCCAGCGGGTGATGTGGAACCAGCGGGCGAAGCGGCTGCTGGGGCCTTCCCGTCGGGCCTGTTGCAGGGCCCAGAAGGTGGTTCCGGTATGGTTGAAAACCCCATCGATGATGATGCGCATCTTCCGGCGGTGGGCTTCGCGGATGAGTTTCAGGAACAGCCGGTCGGCCGCACTCCAGCGCCAGGTGGCCGGATCGGCGGGATCTTCGGCCGCGAACAGGGCGGCATCGCCGGCGGGATCCGGACCGAAATGACGGTCGATATGATGGTATCGCGCCGCGCCATATTTGTGGAGCGACGGGGAGTCGAAGACGGGATTGAGGTACAGGGCGTTGATGCCCAGATCTTTCAGGTAATCGAGTCGGTCGAGAATGCCTTGAAGGTCGCCTCCGTAGCGGCGGAGTTGGGCGTTGTGGTAGAAGTCTTTTCCGCTGGCCTGCTCCCACGGTTGGAGTGCGTACCAGTCGGAAGTCCAGGGAGAGACCTTCCATCCGACCGGTACTTCATAAGGCCAGGTGCCTTCGAGACTGGCAGGGACCGGGTCGTTCTTCGGGTCTCCGTTGCGGAACCGTTCGGGAAAGATCTGGTACCAAATGGCGTCAGCGGCCCAGTCCGGCGGGGTGGCCAGAACCCGAGGCGTCCACAGTAGCATGAGCCACACGGTGATTCCGCAGAGCAGTCGGAGAGACTCTGGGGTTGCAGTCATGGGGGCTTCGTTCTTGTCCACCTCGGCCATCGGTGTGGCCGCCGATCGGGGGGTAGTGGGGATCGTGCGGAGTAATTCTTAGGCCGGGTTACTTGGCAGCCAGATCGTAGCAGAGGATCTCGCTGTCGTTTCGAAGGTAGATTCGCCGGTGGGCAAAGGCCGGATGACTCCAGACGACCGGACGACCTGGGTCGCGGTTGTCCGGTTCGATGACGTGCGCCCGGCTGAGTTCCTCGTACCCCTTCGGTGACAGGCGGGCGATGATCAGGTCGCCCTGTTCACTGAGCAGGAACCATTGCGCCCTGTTTTTCACCACGAAGCAGTTTCCCCAACGCTCGGCCTTGCCCACGGTGGGCTGGAAGGTCTCCCAGAGGCGCTCACCGGTATCCAGACGCAGGCAGCGGAACTGTCCGTAACTGCAAGGGCCGTACACATGGCCATTCTCCACCCACGGTGTGGCCATGATGGAATTGAGATTCACGGTGTCGCGCTCGCTTTGCTTCGCGGTCTTCCAAGCCACCACTGGGACTTCGCGTCCGGGTTCAAATCGCAGACGCATGGATCCATTGTAGAAACAGGTGAGGAAGAGCCCGTCGTCCAGCAGACGGGGAGTGGGGATGGCCAACCCGTAGTTGAGTTTCCAAGGTTCACTCCAGAGCACTCGGCCGGTCTCCGGATCGAGTCCGTTCACCGCCTCGGCATGCCAGAGTATTAATTGGCGTCGGCCGCCGAGTTTATAAATGACGGGGGGACAGTAACCGGGCTCTTTGGCGGACAGGGCTCGCCAGAGTTCGCGCCCGGTGTTTTTGTCGAAAGCAACGGCCACGCTCCCTTCGCCACCGACCATGCAAATGAGCTTATTTCCATCGAGCAGCGGATGCGCCGAAACGCCCCAAATCGGAACTTTGAGCCCGTAATCGGCCACGAAGTCCCGGCTCCAGACCACAGATCCGTCCCGGGTGTTCTGGCAGGCGAGTTGGCCCATGGCTCCCAGTGTGTACACGCGACCGTCGGCAACCACCGGTGTCGTTCGCGGACCCGCTGCGTAACTGACCGTGTAACTGGAATTGTAGGATCGTTGCCAGACCACCTTTCCATCGGCGGCATCGAGGCAAAGGACCCGTTCGGTACCGGCAATCGACGACGTATCGAAGGCGGTTTTGGATTTCGCTGCATTGGTAGCGACCTGGCGATCCATCAAGTACACCCGATTTCCGACCACGGCCGGTCCCGTGTATCCGGATCCGATGGCGGTGCGCCACACCCGTCGAGGGCCGCCGGCGGGAAATGTCTTCAGGATTCCAGTCTCCCTCCAGTTTGCATCCCGCTGGGGTCCTAGCCATTGCGGCCAGTCATCGGCGCGGAGTCCACTGTCGGTCCACGTTCCCAGCAACGCGAGGGCAGTTGCCACGAAGATGGGCCACCACCGATTTGCCCTGGAGTGCGTTGTGGGCAGGTGTTCTTGCATCGGTTCAGCCCAACCGATTTGCGGACAAATACAAGTCCGTGGAATTGGGGTACGAGGGAATTGGGAGCAGCCAACGATTCCTGACAGTTTTTATGCCATGGCGGGCTGAGGTTTGTCCCAACTCGGAGCACTTGAAACAATCCCTAAAATTGTTGGCTGAAATTAGCAGCGCACAGGGTCACTCACACCGCCTCTCGCGTTCTGGCCCTGGCCCGCCGACACCTTGGTGACGACTGGTTCCAGCACCAGGGCCGCCTCGTTGTTTTGATCGAGAGCTTCGTGGATGAATCCCGCGGGATCAGGCCTGCGCTCGCAGGGAAGCTTTAGGGAGAATGAGCTTTCGCACTGCTCGCGAAGGCGTTTGGTGTTCGCTTCCAGAGCTCGCTCCGGACCGATGATCAGGTGTTCGGCGATGATTACTCTCACGTGGAAGAATACGTGTCGTTGGGTATGGCGGAGATGTTGGCGACTTCGGAACTAAATGGCGCCAGGAGGGAACGGTCTTCGTCAGCAGTGCCGGCCTGTGTCAGCGACGGGGTGAAAACCGATGGAACCTGCCGGTGTGAAAACCGCTGAGCCCAGAAACTCAACGGATCATTAATCCGGCCTCAGCTTGTCGATTACCCGAGGGAATTCTTATCAAATCTGGTGGGCCCCGTACGCATTCGGCCTCATCTGAAAGAAGGAAGAAACGATTGCGCTCATCCGGAAAGAAAACGGGGCCGAGGATCTGGCAAAACCGCGAATTTCAAACCGGCAACTTTCCGGGAATTCCGGAACGTTGCTGAGACGCCTGTCATTGTCCCGTTCCGGGGCGCTGCCGATGAAGGGTCTAGAACTGGTGCTAGAAAAGCGCCGCCGTAGCGGTGCCCTCAGTCCGGCCTCGGCCCTTGCGATCCTGCAAACGACCCCGCCCGCAATGGTTCTGACCCACGACCAGACCCATGCCGCCGCCTCGATCTGCAGCCCCCTCGCCGTCACGAACTTTTTGGAACGCCACTACGTGAAAGCTCTGAAAAATTTCACCAGTCACCTGTGTGTGCGAAAAAAATTAATGTGCCAGGAGACGCTGCCAAAACGGGAGGCAAATGATGCAAAAATGACCTAAAAACAGCGATATTTGCGTTGTTAGCATCAATTTTTATCGGCATTCAAACACCAAAAAATATTAAAAAACATTGACTTAATTGAAGTCCAAATTTATCAAATAAATCTAGCCCAGTGAGAGATCACCACCACCCAAGGAATCTGCGCCGAAGTTTCGGTAGTCAGCCCGTGGTGTGCGTTGGTAACCAATCATGGCCCGAAGCAGGCATCGCTGCCCTAGTGATCCCAGCTCAATCATCGCGCTGGACCTCTAGCGGGCAGGGTGACGTCCATTGGCGACTTGGCGACTTGGCGACTTGGCGACTTGCCGACTTGGCGACTTGCCGACTTGGCGACTTTGGTCGTGGATGACAGCTGGGGTGACCGGTCGCGCACTCACCTCCGGCCACAGTTTAGGCGTTTCCATCACCTTCAACATCAACGTCGAAGGTTTCGCCTCAAGCCGCGTTTCCAGAACCCGACGAGCCTTCCCAAGCCCCAGGAACTGTCCAAACGACTACTCCGGTGTCTTTGCTCGGCATCGTTTATCACTCGTAAAGCCCCTTTCACTAATAGTAGCGAGAAGCCAAATATCGCCCCGGGATGGATACGACTCTTGGGAATTATTTGTAAATAAATGCCTCTAACCTCTCTAGGTAGGCAGTATTTAAACGGTGCTAGGCTTCGAAATAGGTGGGTCCGGTATACTAAATTTACAGCGTGAAAATTATTGCAATGATATTTCATCGGTTCACCTTTGTGTTTTGCTTTTTGGGAGTCTTTTGGGTCACAGCTTCCGAGGTTGATTTCCTGAAAATGAGTGAGGCTTCCGGTCGGGGTCTCACGTTCCAGTACCGTCAGCGCACGATCAGCAATGGTGCAGTGACTTCATCCGACGCTACCTGGAAGGAAGGCGATGGTGTCTATCAGTTGGTTATCGGGAATAGGAACGAGGGGACCCCGCTCTTGAGCTACACCAATGTCTATACACCAACTCATGTAGACGTCATCTTCCCGGGTAGACTGATCCGCCGCTCCACCACCGAGCAATATCGCTCGTTCTCGGACTACTATGTCAGAATGACCAGTAATCATTACGGTGGCTACATCAGCTACTCAACAAATCTTTTAGGAGAAGATTTTCAGGCTTTTGAACGCACGTCGGAGCTTCCAGAAATGATGGTCAAAAATTTGTTCCGCGTCCCATTCAAGCAGATCATTTTGTT
>JAPLUF010000310.1 GCA_026397755.1 Verrucomicrobiota bacterium | reverse complement strand
GTTACTCAGTCTGGGACGACATGTGTTGGTCGAGAAGCCGATGACCGACAATTCGGATCAGGCTCAAGATCTTGTTCGATTGGCGCAGGAAAAGGGGCTGGTGCTCCAGGTGGGGCATGTGGAGCGGTTCAACCCGGTGTTCAGCTATTTGGAACAGGCGGCGCCGTTCCCGAAGTTCATCGAATGCCATCGCCTGTCGCCGTTTCCGGCCCGGAGCACGGACATTGGAGTGGTGCTGGACCTGATGATCCACGATCTCGATGTGGTGATGGCGTTTGTGAAGTCGCCGGTGGTGTCGGTGGATGCGGTGGGGATCCCGGTGCTGAGTCGCAGCGAGGACATTGCCAATGCTCGGCTTCGGTTCGCCAATGGTTGCGTGGCCAACCTCACGGCCAGTCGCATCAGCCCGGAGCGAATGCGCAAGATTCGCGTCTTCAGCGGGGGCGATCATCCGGTGTACATCAGCCTCGATTACCGGGTTCAGGAAGGATTCCTTTACCGATTGGCGCGGGACGGTGAGGAGGAGAGCTCTCTGCTTCGCAAGCTCTTGTCGGCGAAGGAGTCGACGATTGTCAGTGAGTTTGCCGGCAAGCGGATCGTCCGGGAACCAGTACCCATCAATAAGGATGAGCCGTTGAAGCTGGAGTTGTTGGACTTCGTGGCCTGCGTGCGGGAGAGACAGGTGCCGAAGGTGAGTGGAGCCCAGGCGAAGGCGGCGCTGGATGTTGCTTTTGAGATTGTGCGGCAAATCCAAGCATCGCCGTGATCCGGGTGGGACCGTTGGGTGGATTCGCTTGTGCGATCTCGCCCCGGCGGGGGAAGAAATAGTGTCTTGGAAGGGCTGTAAGCCGAATTCTGTCTTCCTGACTTGCGCCAGGGAGAGAGTCATTTCTCTGAGCGACCGATACCCGGAACCCGATCGACTTTCGCCGATACGATGCGGGCCGCATCGAAGGTCCCCTATTTGGTCTTGCTCCCGGAGAGGTTTGCCATGCCCCGCTTCTTGCGTCGCGAGCGGTGGTCTCTTAAACCGCCTTTTCACCCTTACCCGCACCTTTCGGCGCGGGCGGTATATTCTCTGTGGCACTGTCTGTCGGCCACGCCTTACGTCGTGACCTCCCGCGTGTATCTCCGGCCTAACCGGAGTTACGTGGCTCCGCGCCCTATGGAGTTCGGACTTTCCTCCCGCGACTTTCGCCGCGAGCGACCCTCCACCCTTCCAAGACGTGATGACTGTGAGGGATGAAAGAGAGTCTGGCGAGTCGGCAATTTTCTGAGGGCGTCTCCGAATTCATCGGAAGGGGCTTCGAGTGCACGGGTGTGTGAAGCAAAATTGGGTGATTTCCAAACAGGATTGGTTGTAGTCAGGACCCGTTTATGAGTCCTATTCCTTTTAGCAACCCCATCAGGCACCGCGTCAGGCCATGGGTGGTGTTGCACACACAACAACAACAAACGCACTCAAGTCATGAAGACCCTCAGATTGTCCGTGATTCTCGCTCTGGTTTCGGCCGTGTTCGGGGCCACCGCACTTTCCGCAGCGCATTCTCCGCGCGGCGCTTCCAATGAGTCGTCCAAGTCGGCAAAGGGCCACTGCGACTCCAAGGGCGGCGCTTGCTGCAAGAAGGACAGCAAGAAGTAGAAAGAGCCTCAGTTCTGCACCCGGTGGTCAATATCCGCAGGGGCAAATCGATCAGGCGTTTCCAGTCTTCGGAGACGCCTGAATTGTTTTTGGCCAAGGAGCCCGTTGGACGTGGGCACCCCTTCAGGTTCAATTCAGGATAGGGAGCGATTCCGAGGCGATAGGACAGATGCGGGCCACCTGCAATGAGTTGAGTAATTCCGTGACCCGGCTCCATCCGTTGGTGCCTCGATTGACTGCGCCCACGGCACAGGCTGAAATTCTCAAGGCCCTCTTTGAACCTGAAAACGGCGGTTGAAGTGGATGGAGGTTAAAGAAAATGGCCGTTGGAGTTGGTCCTGGACTTGGTCGGGAGGGACTTAAACGTTCCACTCTGCAGGTGAGGTAGTGGGGGATGCAGCAACGGGAATCGGGACGGTGACAGAGGGTGTTCTGGCCGTGGACTCCCATGGACCTCGGGTCTCTATGAAATGGGATCCCGCTTTGCCGGTGACGCCGGTGGGGCAGTGGGTCTTCTTCAGCCAGTTCCGGGCGATGGCGGGCCTGTTCAGCCTTTGGGTCGAGCGGTGTCGAATTTGGCCTCTGATGAATCGTTCCGGTTGGGGGAATGAGTCCCGAAGTCGTTGGGTGGTTTGGGTCTGGATGAATGGTTCGCTGGCTCCGGGGTAAATCGGGTGACGCGGCAAAGTTGTCCGGATGAGGGTCCGGGTTGCCGGTGGTCTTGGGGAGAAAGAGCCGGTCGCCGGGGTGATAGGCACGAAAACTCCCTTAGAAACGCCATAAAAGACGCGTGGCACTCCGGATGCTTCACGGCAGGTGTGAATGTCGGAATTTATCAAGCCGCTGCAGCCATGACGGGCAATGCCCGCTGGCAGGAGTCTATTTCCGAGAACTTGGCCGCTGCGACGGTGCCCGGGTTCAAACGCACGGAGGTCTCCTTTTCTAGCCTGGCATCCGGATTTGTCCCGCCCGGAGAAGCCGGCAGCCAAATTGACCCCGGCCTGCGCTACCAGTTGCCCAGTGCCCGGGGTTCGACCGTTTTCTCGGCCGGTGAGTTTCAGGCCACTGGGGTTCCCACCCACGTCGCGATTGAGGGCAACGGTTTTTTCGAAGTGCAGTTGCCCAACGGCGAGTTGGGCTACACCCGCAATGGACAGTTCTCCGTCGGGCCGTCAGGTCAGTTAGTGACTTCGCAGGGTTTTCCGGTCCTCTCAGATGGTGGGGCCGTCCAGTTGGACAACACTGTCCCCGGTCCGATCTCCATCGCGGCCGATGGCACCGTTTCAAAGGGGGCCGCATCCCGTGGCAAGCTACGTGTGGTTGCCTTCAATGCTCCCAATCGGCTGAGCGCCGCTGGTGGCGGCATCTGGAAGTCCACCGATCCGGCCCTGCAAAAGACCGATGCCCCCAATCCCACGTTGCGCGGTGGCGGGCTAGAAGGATCCAACACCTCCGCCGTGGCTGAAATGGTCGGCATGATCCACGCCATGCGCATGTTCGAGGCCAACCAGAAAGTCATCCAGACGCAGGATGACCGCATGGGACGGGTCATTAATGACCTTGGGGGCGCCCCCAACTAGGCCTGAATCAAATTAAAGAACACCCCCCCGAACCCCATCCTCCATGATCCGAGCCCTTTATTCCTCCGCCGCCGGAATGCAGTCCCAGCAGACGCAGCTCGACGTGATCTCCAACAACCTTGCTAACGTGAACACGACGGGATTCAAGAAATCCCGGCCCGAGTTCCAGGACTTGTTGTACCAGAACGAGCGGCCTTCCGGAGCCGATCAGGGTGCGGGCAACTTGGCGCCGTCCGGAGTCCAGATTGGTCATGGTTCCCAATTGGTGGCCACGGCCAAAGTTTTCACCACCGGTGAATTGACCAATACCGGCAACAAGTTCGACGTGGCCATTCAGGGGGATGGATTCTTCGAGGTCCAGATGCCCGATGGCAGTCGGGCCTTCACCCGCGACGGCGCGTTGAAGCTCAGCAACACCGGTAATTGGGTTACCAGCGATGGACTGCCTCTGTTGGGTGGGTTCCAGGCGGTAGCCGCGGGAACAACCGACGTCTCCATTTCACCCGGCGGGACCGTCACCACTCAAGGTGCTCAGGGCAATCAGACCTTCCAGGTCAACCTGGTTCGCTTCATCAACCCGGCAGGGCTCCAGAGTCTGGGTCGCAATTTGTACCGCGAGACCGGCGCCTCCGGGCAGGCCGAGCAGGGCAATGCAGCCCAGAACGGGTTCGGCAGTATCGCCCAAAACTACCTCGAAATGTCCAACGTGAAGGTCGTCGAGGAAATGGTCGGTATGATCGTCGCTCAGCGTGCCTACGAGGTGAACTCGAAGGCGGTCCAAGCAGCCGACGAAATGATGGGTCAGGCTAATAACCTCAAGCGCTGATGAAGCTCTCTCTCTCCATCCTGATCGAGTTGTTGCTGGGGGTGGCATCCCTTGCGGCCCAATCCTCCGGTCCGAAGTTGGTGGCCCCCGAGCCGCTCGTCGCGGTCTTCGCCAACGGGGCGATGGTCCATTCCGAAGGCGTCTTCTCCACGGACCTCATCCAGGGAGTTCCGGCCCTGCCGCGTGTTCGTGTGGCCCCGGCTCCTCAGGTCGGTGCCTGGTCTCAGCTTTCCCGGACTTCTGTTGTTGAGGCGTTGCGCATCGCGGGGGTTGATCTTTCGTTAGTTCGTTGGACGGGTCCAGAATCGGCCAGGGTTTCCCGAGCGATGCGAGATTTGGGTGAGGCCGAAGTTCGCGATCGGATCACTCAAGAACTTCAGCGCCGATTTGCCCGCAACGGCGGCGAGATCGAGGTGCGCCTCTCTCGCCCCTGGCGCCCGGTATCCATCCCCGACGAATCCCTGGACATCCGCCTTCTCGATCTGCCCACCGCGGGCCTCCAGTCGCTGATCTCCCTAAAGGTCGAGGGGCTGGTCGGAGGCGACGTGGTCGGTTCTTGGTTCCAACCCATCCAGGTCCGTCACTGGTGCGAAGTGCCCGTGGCTGCCGCGGCCCTCCGCCGTGGGCAACCCCTCGTCGAGGTCGAAACCGTGCTCGAGCGTCGGGACGTTTTGGTATCTCGGGGAATCCTCAAGGCATTGCCCAAAGCGGTTCAGGATTACGAACTGGCCGAGGGATTGGCTCCGGGTCAGGCCCTTTCCGATCGAAGCCTCCGCCTCAAGACGGTGGTCTTCCGGGGGCGTCGGGTCGATGCCCGGATCCAAGCGGGCACACTAGAAATCACCACCAAGGTCGAGGCTCTGGAGGACGGATATCCCGGGCAAAGCATCCGGGTGCGCAACCCCCTCTCAAAACGGGAGTTCCGAGGGGTCGTTCAAGGTGAGGACTCTGTCCTAATTCCCCTGTGAAGCCTGTCAAGAAATCCCCGATCCCCATGAATGAATTTCCCCAATTCCGCTGCCAGATCTTAGCGATCCAAGCGATCGCGGTGATAACCGTCATGACCGTCATGATCGTGATACCGATGCCCGTGCTGGCCGCCAATGGCTCTCTGTGGACCGAGTCGTCTGCCCGTCTGCTCTTGGCCGATAATCGGGCCCGCAATGTGGGTGACATCCTTACCATCGTGGTCGAAGAGACCAACGAGTCGGCCAAGCAAAACAACACCAAGACCGCCAAGAAGACGGGCATTAGTGCAAGCATCTCGAGCTTCCTCTTCGGTGCAGGCCAAGACAGGTTTTTGAGCCGTGGCGGCAAGTATCCGGCCATGGACATGAAGTCCGACAAAAGCTTCGAGGGAGGCGGCACGATCAATAATTCCGAGCACATCACCGCCCGGATCGCGGTCCGTGTGACGGAGGTGCTGCCCAATGGGCACATGATTCTCGAGGGCCGCCGCATGACCCTAGTGGGTGGCGAGGAGCAGGAGGCCGTGCTCCGCGGATTGGTCCGTCAAGAAGACATCCAGCCTGGCAATACGGTCCTCAGCCACAACATCGCTGACGCCAGCATCAAGTTTGTCTCCAAGGGCGTAGTCTCCGACAGCCAACGCCGTGGTTGGTTCACCCGCACCTTCGAC
>JAPLUF010000247.1 GCA_026397755.1 Verrucomicrobiota bacterium | reverse complement strand
TGCTGCAGCAACATGCCGCTCTTCGCGCCGTTCGAGAAGCTTCCTGAGGAGCGATTCGGCGTCATCCTTGCAGATGGCATCCGGGGGCACCGGAGGCGGGGCCTCGTACACACCCTTCCAATGGGAGACCAGGTTGGCCTTGGCGAGCAGTTCTGCAGCGGCTTCCTTGAAGGAATCCACGCAGAGGTCCATCCGTTCAAAGCCCGCTTTCGTATCGAGAAGCAGGGTGTGATAGGTCTCACCATCATGAAACTGCCGCCCGGATACCCTACAGGCGTGAGCCCGCGACTGGATGTGCCATTCGATCATCGATTCAAGTGACGCAGTATCGGGGGTCCATTCCATGGTGCAACTGGCTTTTGCACCCGGTGCCGGAACCCGGAGCTGTCAGGAGGAAACCACCCCAACAAACCCCTCTGCCCCCCGATCTCACAACGACAGCCAGTGGCCACCGCAAGCGACCGAAGGCTCTCAAAGGCGCGCAACCAGCAATTGCTCCTGAAAGACCATTTCTTTGGGCAAGTGCGTGTAGAGCTTCATGAACAACTCATCCGTGGACAGCAAGTCCCGACGCCATTCCTCCGGGTCCATGCGCTGCAACTGGGCAAAACGCTCCCGGGTGAATCCCTCGAGGCCTTCCGTGTCGAAATCTTCATAGCGCGGAACCCATCCCAACGCGGTCTCCACCGCACCGGTCCTGCCGGCGCAGCGATCCAAGACCCACTTGAGGACGCGCATGTTCTCTCCAAATCCCGGCCACAGGAATCGACCCGCCTCATCCTTGCGGAACCAGTTGACGTGAAAAATGCGGGGTGGTTCGGTCAGTTTCTTGCGCATGTCCAACCAGTGCCGGAAGTACCGCCCCATGTTGTAGCCGCAGAACGGCAGCATGGCCATTGGGTCGCGTCGAACCTGTCCGACGGTGCCTGCGGCCGCCGCGGTCATTTCGCTACCCATCGTCGCGCCCAGGAAGACCCCGTGGCTCCAGTTGAATGCCTCAAAGACCAGAGGCACGACGCTCGCTCGACGCCCCCCGAAGATGATGGCGGAGATCGGGACTCCCTGGGGATCGAGCGCCTCAGGAGCCATGGCCGGGTTGTTGGTGGCCGGCGCGGTGAATCGCGAGTTGGGGTGCGCCGCCTTCTCTTTGGAGGCTGGCGTCCAAGGGTTTCCCTTCCAGTCCAGACACTCGGCCGGAGGCGGGTCATCGTGCCCTTCCCACCACACCGTGCCGTCTGGCTTGAGCGCCACGTTGGTGTAGATCGTGTCCCGAGCGATGGTCGCCATCGCATTGGGATTGGTCTTGGCATTGGTTCCCGGCGCCACCCCGAAGTAGCCCGCCTCAGGATTGATGGCCCATAGGCGTCCGTCCGGACCGGGTCGCATCCAGGCGATGTCATCGCCCACGGTCCCTATCTTCCAGCCCTGAAACCGCTCCGGCGGGATCATCATGGCGAAGTTGGTTTTGCCGCAGGCACTCGGGAAGGCCGCCGCGACGTAGCGCCGTTCGCCCTCGGGAGACTCGACCGCCAAAATCAGCATGTGCTCCGCCAACCACCCCTGCCGCCGACCCAGGTAGGACCCGATGCGCAACGCCAAACATTTCTTTCCGAGCAACACATTACCCCCATAGCCCGACCCGACCGAAATGATCTCGTTGGCCTCCGGAAAATGGCAGATGAAGCGGCGGTCGGGATGGCCATCGAGGAGGCAATGGAGCCCCCGATTGAAGTGATTCGACTGCCCGAGATGATCCACCGCGATGCGACCCATCCGAGTCATGATCCTCATGTTGAGCACCACATAGAGGGAGTCCGTCAACTCGATACCGACCTGAGCCAATGGGGATCCTGGCGGACCCATCAGGTAGGGCACCACATAGAGCGTGCGACCCTTCATACCGCCGCGCGCCAATCCCAAGAGCTTCTCACGCATGGACGCGGGCTCGGCCCAGTTGTTGGTGGGCCCAGCATCCTCGGCCAACTCGGTGCAAATGAAGGTGCAATGCTCCACCCGTGCCACATCGTTGGAGTTGGACCGGTGATAGTAGCAACCCGGCAACTTGTCCTGATTGAGGGGAACCAACACTCCCTGGCGCACCGCCTCGGCATAGAGGAAATCCTTTTCAGCCTCAGACCCGTCACACCAGAACACCGAGTCGGGCTGCGTGAGGGCCACTGTGGCGGCCACCCATTCTTGTAGGGCAGGATGGGCGATGGGCTGGGTGCCGTGGGGCGGCGTTTGGGTGCTGCTCACTAGGTCACCCTACGCCGGTCCTTGCCCGAGGCACTCCGAATCTTGTCGCCCGAAGGGCTCATCTTGGCCGCGCCTGCCTTGAGCCCGGCCCCGGCAACTAGCGCCGAGAGAAGCGTCGGTGAAGTACCTCCAGTGAACGCCGACAATCCTCGCGTGATCCCAGCACAACGTAGCACTGGAACGATCGATCGCCCGGGCGCAACGGGACGCTGGAAATAAGGCGGAAGACGCAACTCGGCATCGCCAGAAATCGTGCCTGCAAGGGCCAAGCCCATTGAAAACAGCAGTATCAAGAGAATCGCCACCACTGATCGGCAAACGCTCAGAAACGGTCGGCAAAAACTCATCTGTTCGAGGAGAGTGTTGATCTGGACCCTTGTTGTGGAGAGGAACTTTCTGACCCTAAAATCGGGTGTATCTTTTGACCCGCCAACCTCACCACTCTGAACCATCCATGAACTGTGGATGGATCCAAAAACACCATGCCCCTGCCCGAAATCCGATTTCTCGAAGGCCCCCGTTCCCGGTGGGACAATTTCAAGTTCGTCGTCGATATCGCCTGGGAATTTATTCGGGGCTTCCGGGCGCTGCACTTCTCGGGGCCGTGCGTGGCCGTGTTCGGTTCGGCGCGGTTCACCGAGTCCAATCCCTATTATGGATTGACGCGACAACTGTCCGCTGAGATCGCCAAACTGGGCTTCACGATCATGACCGGAGGCGGGCCCGGGCTGATGGAAGCAGCCAATCGAGGGGCTCGCGATGTGGGGGGCCGCTCGGTGGGTTGCAACATCGTGCTGCCGATGGAGCAAGATCCCAACCCCTACTTGGATAAATGGGTCAATATCCGCTACTTCTTCGTCCGGAAGACGCTGCTAATTAAATACTCCTACGCCTTCGTCATCGTCCCTGGAGGGTTCGGTACGCTCGATGAGCTCTTTGAGGCCGTGACCCTCATCCAGACCGGGAAAATTAAAGACTTTCCGGTCATCATCTTTGGCCGTGAGTTCCATCAAGAACTCGCGGAGCACATCGAAAAAATGCGTCAGCTCAAGACCATCTCAGAAAACGACCTCCAACTGTTCTTGGTGACCGATTCCATCGATGAGGCCGTGGAGTTGCTTCGCAAGACCATTAAGAAGTTCGGGCTCACACAGGCTAAACGCACACCGAGTCGACTCTTGGGTGAGCGCTGGTAAGCCTTCAACGGATCGGCCTTGGATGCTGCCTCGAGCAGGCACCCCAAGCGGCACAGAAGAAGCTTCTACCTCGCCGTGTCCATGAGGTCCAAGGGCGTGGACTTTTCTGCGAAGGAACGCCGCGGACCCTGGCGCTAACGAAAAGAGGGGCCGAAGCGAACTTCGACCCCTCCGTGACTGAACCGCGTACGATTACTTGCGGATGCGCGCGAACTGGGCGGCCTGATTGGCCGGCACCGTCAGCGGGCTGGCGGCACCTGCCACATCGGTCCAAGGACCGCTGAGCGAGTTGGCCGACTGGAGAACACCAGCACCGGTCCAGGTGATGGTGACCGTACCGTCGGCGTTGGCCTTGATGCCAGTGAAGCGAGCATCACCACCACCGCTGCCACCGGAAGCCGTGCCCAGCAAGGCGATTTCGGCGACCTGCATCGAGTTGGCCTTGACAGCGTCCACGACGGTCGGGAAGACCAACTTGTAGCTGGTGTAGGACTTGGTGTTGGAGAACGCCAGCGTCGTGGTGTTGAACCGCGTCGGGTTGGCGGCGAGCGATCCCGAGGCGATGGCCTCGAAGTCGGTGCCGTTGTTGGATCCGTGGATCTGCCAAGTGGCCGGATCGCGCTCAGGAGCGTCGTTCGCGGTCGTGATGGTCATCGCGGAGATGACCGAGGCACCGGCCTTCGGGGTCACCGTGAAGCCAGTGTTCACCTTGTCGAAGTTCAGGTACTTCGTGGTGCTCAAACCGTCGATGACCTTCGGAGCAGCCTCGCCGCCCGGATGGTTGGCGGAGCTCGGAACGATGGTGTCGTCCTTGCTGAGCACATTGCCCGGGAGGGCCGGAGTGAACAGCAAGAAGTCGTAGTCACCATTCGAGGCATTGAAACGCACCGTCTGCTGACCAGTGAGCTTGACCGAGGCCAGGCTACCGTCGGCATTGCGCATGGGCACGAGGGCGTTGTTGCCCCAACCGCCGGTGGAGGGGGACTCGAAGCTGCCGACGACCGTCGCGTTGCCGCTGGCGACCGTGGCGAACTGACCCTTCATGCGGGTGGCGCTGTCTGCACCGTCTCCGTGGGAGAGACCCGCGTAGACGTTGTAGTCGCCCGCCGGGAAGGTGCGGGTGTACTGGTACCACTGGCCGTCGCCGATCCAACCCATCTTGAAGTTGACATCGAGTTCACCCACGCCGCGATCGCGGTCGCCGGTGCGGTCCATCGGGGCCTGAGGATCTTCACCGATACGGTAGATCGGCGATGAGCCGTCACTGCCGCGGGTGTAGTCCTTGTTGTTCGACGCCGGCTGGCCCGCGAGGGCGCCGCCGCGGTACGGCATCACGCTGGTCGCGGCCGGAGCCACGCCGTTGTTGTCGAAGTCTTCAGCCTCGATCGCGAAGACCGGGGTGCGGATGTTGGCCACACCGAAAGTCCAGGACACGGTGCGGTCGATGATCGTGAGGCCGACCGTGTGGGTCGAACCACCCACCCAGCCAGCGGCCGGAGCGGCGACAGTGACGGTGGCGATACCATCCACCGTGGTCACGGTCGCGGTTGCAGCAGCGCCGTCCACCTTAACGGAGACGTTGGCGGTGCTGAGGGCCGGGCCCGTGCCCTGGGACACCTTGGCGACGATGGCAGCATCAGTACCAGCACGGTACGGAGCGGCGCTCGAAGCGCGACCGGTCTGGGCCGGAGCGTAAGACTTCACGAACGGAACACCCTTGCTGCTCAGCGGATACTGATAAGCCTTGATGCCGCCGTCGGCGTTGATGAGGTTGCCGCTCAGGACGTCACCGGTGACGGGGTCGAACTGACGGGCGCTGAACTCAACGTTCGCGCCACCGCCGCCCTCGTACCAAACGAGGCGAGCCGGATACAGACCGTCTTTCTCCACATTGAAGAAGAAGGTGGTGCCAGAGCCAACGCCGCCGCCATTGCCGCGGCCGCCGGAGAACTCGCCGACCACCACGGGGAAGGTGAAGGCCTCACCCGGGTTGCCGATGTCCAGACGGAAACCGTCGTCGCTGTTCACGTTGAAGGCGTAGAAGCCGGCCTTCAGGTCGAGGACCGTGAGGACCTCTTGAGCGAAGTTGTCGGTGCTGCCGGTGCTGCCCGGGATGCCCGGGACGCCCGGATCATCAGGGAAGTAACCGCTGGAGACGGCATCCTGGTTGTAGTTGATGACACCGGTCTCAACGTAGTAGCCAT
>JAPLUF010000122.1 GCA_026397755.1 Verrucomicrobiota bacterium | reverse complement strand
TTGGTTCGGGCGGAACAGACCGCAGGAGGTCTGCCCCGCCGCTCACCGCCTTGCCCAACCCAGAATTCCCCAGCCGCAGAACCCCTCCCCATTTTCAGACAGGCTCTCAGCGCGGGAGCGCCTCGGGCAGGTCCGCGATGGCATAGACCATGGCGGCCATCGCAGCCGAACAACGGGCTAGGGCCTCCGGGTCCACCTTGTCCACCGTGTCGGCCTCGGTGTGGTGAACGCGAAAATAACGAGCCCGGTCCACGTGCAAGGACATCACCGGGACCCCGCGCTCTAAGAGTGGTGCGATGTCGGCGGCCACGCCCCGGGAATCCGCCATTCCGGCACCCAATCGCTCTCCCAGGTAGGCGTGCACCGGAGCGAGCATCGCCCGCGCGGCATCGCTGCCCGTGAAACCGAAGCCCTTGGGAGTGAATGTTCCGGCATCGGCCTCCATCGCGATGACATGACGCCCCAATTCGGCGGAGTGCGTTTCACGGTATCCTTGGGCTCCACGCCCACCCCACTCCTCTTGGGTCCAAAGGACGCACCGAACGGTGCGCCGGGGGCGCAGTCCGAGCTTCTTCATCCAGCGCACCGCTTCCCAAGCCGCCACACAACCACCGCCGTCATCTTGTGCACCTTGGCCCACGTCCCATGAATCAATGTGCCCGCCCAAGACCACGACCTCGTCGGGTTTCTCACGTCCGCGGATCTCGGCGATAATATTCCGGTTGGTGGCCCTGCCACGTTCCGCCGCAGACATCTCCAGTCTTAGCGTAACCGGTCGGCCTCGAGCCACCTCCCGGGCAATGCGTCCGGCGTCTTCCGGGGCGAGGGCTGCATGAGGGATCCGGGCGACCCCGTCTTCATAGCGCATCGCACCAGTATGGGGGGTGCGCAGCGCATCGTCGGCCACCGATCGAATGAGGCTGGCCACCGCGCCCGCCTTGGCCGCCTCGATGGCTCCCTGGGACCGGAAGCGGACCGTCTCGCCGTACTCGGTGAACGGCACATTGAAGACGACGATTCGACCCCGGATCTCGGAGGCCCGCTGCGCCAACTCGGCGAAATTGGTCACCACGCTGACCGGAGCGGTGATGCCACCGGGCGGCGTGCCCACACTGCCACCCAAGCCCAGCATCGGGAGGCGCTCACGACGCGGTGATAGCATCTCGACCGACTCGCTCCCGCGTTCCCAGCGCGGCACAACGACCGGTTCCCCGTGGACATTCTCCAGGCCATCGCGACGCATCCGCTCCAAGATCCAGTCCACGGCTGATTCCAGTGCCGGCGAGGCGCTCGGCCGTGCTCCAAAGGTGTCGCACAGTTCGGCCAACCGATCCCAACCCTCACGGGATGAGCTCATCGCCGAGACCAGACGATCCATCGCTGCACGGGTCTCCGGCGGCAAGGCAGCCTGGATCCGGGCGGGGACCTGAGGCGCAACCAACGAACGCCAGCGTATTTGGCGCAGGGCCGCAGTCGTACTCCAGGCGGCGATTCCCAGGGGCTTGCTGCGCTCGATCTCGCCCTCACGCAACGACAGGCGCTTCTCGCGGGTGTCCAGATCGATGATTTGTTTGCCGTCGAGCCAGACGGTTATATTGGTGCTCACCACCCGTAGCTTCAGGGCGTACCAGCGACCGCTCTCGAATCGCTCCAAGTGCGTGGTGCTGTTCTGGTTAGCAGAATCCCCATCGATGTTCGAAAGCCCCACCACGCTGCCGCCCCAACCTCCGACAATGAGCGACAAGTGATTGGTCCCCACCGGGAAGGTCAGCCCGCAAAAGAAGTCGATTCCCAGAACTCGCTGCGCCTCTAGGGAGAGCTCGTAATCGACGGCGGGAAAGTCGTTGGTCCAGTTGATTCCAGTCAGGATTCCCTGATTGAGCACCAGAGTGCCGTCGCGCACCTCGATCTCGCCCGCACCGGCGAAGGGGGTGTTTTCCCATCCCTTTTGGGTCGTCCCGTCGAAGAGTGGTTTCCAGCTATCCTGGGCGCGCGCCCACCCGCACACGAGCAGCCCACCCAACGCCAAGACCCGGACCATCCAGTGGTTCATGCGCTCACCATGCCCCGGGTCAGGCTCTGGCACAAAGCAGAAGGCAGTACGAAAGAGGCTTCCGCCGCGAGACCGATTCCGGCGTGTCTTCCCGGCGGGCCTCACTCCTGATACGGTGTCTCTCTCGTGACCGAAACGGCTGCCCTCCCTCCGCTGAAACTGCCCGAACTGCTGGCCCCCGCCGGCGACTGGGACTGCGTACGCGCGGCCGTAGAGAACGGCGCTGATTCGATCTACTTTGGTCTCGACCGCTTCAACGCCCGCATGCGGGCCCAGAACTTTACCGAGGCAGACCTGCCCGCATTGATGGAGTTCCTGCACCGACGGGGCGTCCGCGGTTATGTCACCTTCAACACGCTGGTGTTCACCGACGAGCTGGCCGACGCCGAGGATTACCTTCGCTCAGTCATCTCGGCGGGCGTCGATGCCGCCATCGTTCAGGACGTCGGTATTTGCCGACTGATCCGCAAAATTTCCCCTGATTTCCCTATCCACGGATCGACGCAGCTCACGGTCACCAGCCCGGCCGGCGTGGAATTTGCCCGCTCGCTGGGATGCGAGCTGGTGGTGCTGGCCCGCGAGAATTCCATCCGCGACATAGATGCCATTCAGTCAGCCCAGCGTGATCAAGTCTCGATCGCTGGCGGCCCGCCCCCCCTTCCCTTAGAGGTCTTCGTTCACGGGGCGCTGTGCGTGGCCTACTCCGGCCAGTGCCTCACGAGCGAATCCCTCGGCGGCCGCAGCGCCAACCGCGGTGAATGCGCCCAGGCCTGCCGTATGCCCTACGAACTGGTATCCGACGGGCAAACCGTAGATCTGGGGGATCGTCGTTACCTGCTCTCACCTCAAGACCTCTCAGGGCTAGAGGTCTTGCCTGACCTTGTTCGGGCTGGTGTGCGTTCGCTCAAGATCGAGGGGCGCCTCAAGTCGGCCGAATATGTGGCCAGCATCACGCGGGTTTACCGACGGGCCCTGGACCAGATCGCTACCGCTGCCGCTGCTGCCGAGCAGGCCGTCGGACCCGAGGCCGCATCACCCCCCGGGGCCGAACCAATTTCGGAGGCCCGCTACGAACTGGAAATGGCCTTCAGTCGCGGACTCCACACCGGATGGTTCCGGGGCATCAATAACCAGGAACTGGCTCACGCGCGCTTTGGCAAAAAGCGGGGGGTGTTTCTGGGCGAGGTTTCCGCCGTGGGGCCGAGTGCCGTCCGGCTTCGCCTCGAAGGGCCGCTCAAGCTCGGTGATGGCATCGGCTTTGATGCGGGGCGCCCGGACCTTCCGGAAGAAGGTGGCCGTGTCTATGGCGTACGGGCCCTGCGGGACGGATTCGTGGAATTGACCTTCGGCGGTGGTGCGGTGGACTTCCAACGCGTCCAGGTCGGAAACCGCATTTGGAAGACCGATGATCCGGTGTTGAATCGGGAGCTTCGCAAGACCTTTGAAGGCGATGCCCCTCGGCAGACACGCCCGCTGCGCTTCGAGGTCCATGGCTGCGCCGAAGCGCCCATGACATTGATCGTCCGTGACACCGAGGGCCACGTGGTGCAGGTGTCTTCGTCTATCCTGCTGATGGTGGCACAAAAGCGGCCAATGACGGTTGAATCCCTCGGCGACTCGCTCGGGCGCTTGGGCGGCACGCCTTTCCACCTCGGAGGCATGGAGGTTCATCTCGAAGGCGCACTCATCCTGCCCGTCAGCGAACTCAACCGCCTGCGTCGCGAGGCCATCGCCCAGCTGGAGATCCTGCGCGCCGCCCCGCGCATCTGGACCCTGCTTCCTGCGGTACCGGGATCCCATTCGGTCGCAGCCGCCGTCCGGCCCGACAGCAGCCTCACAGTCCCAGCGACCACCGACGCGACGACGCCAGAACTCATCGTGCTCGTGCGCTCGCTGGCGCAGTTAGAAGCTGCGCTGCGCTGCGGAGTCTCCACGGTTTACTGCGACTTCGAGGATCCAAAAAAATACCGCGAGGCAGTGACGACCTTTCACACGGCCCATGGCTGCAACGTGGCTTCCGGAGCCGCACGACCAGAGATTTGGGTGGCGCCACCCCGCGTCTTCAAACCCGGCGAAGAGTGGATCCTGAAGCAAGTCCTCTCCAGCAACGCCGATGGCTATCTGGTGCGAAACCCGGAACACCTGCGTTTTTTTGCCAATCACCGACGCCGTGGCGATTTCTCACTCAACGTGGCCAACCCGTTGGCGGCCGATTGGTTCATCACGCACGAGGCCTTGGAGCGAGTGACAGTCAGCTATGATTTGAACGCCGAGCAAGTGGCCGCGTTGCTGCGGACGGCACCCCCGGCCTGGTTTGAGCTCACGCTCCACCAGCACATGCCGCTCTTCCACATGGAGCACTGCGTCTTCTGCGCCTTTCTCTCGAAGGGCACCGACTACACCAACTGCGGGCGCCCGTGCGACACGCATGTGGTGAAGCTCCGGGATCGGACCGGTGCAGAGCACCCACTCAAGGCGG
This sequence comes from Verrucomicrobiota bacterium, assembly GCA_026397755.1. Lineage (GTDB taxonomy): Bacteria > Verrucomicrobiota > Verrucomicrobiia > Limisphaerales > UBA9464 > SXXZ01. Next base: position 18,663 of record JAPLUF010000122.1, on the reverse strand, counting down.
ACAGTGGTTGCCGCAATACAGTCTTCAACGCCCGGGCCCAAACCGGTGCCGAATCGCTAGCCCGCTTTGTGGAACTGGGTGTGCGCGTCTTCCGGATCGAGTTCGTGAACGAGACGCCCGAGCAGGTGGCCACAGTGATCGGCCGCTACCGAGCCCTGCTGCGCGGTGAGATCACCGGACAGGCGCTGTGGCAGGAGCTGAAGCTCTCCAGCCAACTGGGTGTCACGCGAGGTCAGTTTGAAACGACCGAGGCGCGGAAGGTATTCCCCCGCGCCTCGTCGGATCGCGCCTAACTACCCAAACAGGGAAGACCCAGTTCTAGGACTGGGTCCCGGGGCTGGATGGGCCTTCAGTTCAACGGCTTCCAGTTCACGTAGCGGTAGCGGTCCCAGACCCAGCGGAAGTCCGGGTTCTTGGAAGTACCGCCCGCCCAGTAGAAGCTATCCTTTCCGGCACCGGAATCCTTCGCCGCCTTGATGGTCGCTCCGTCCAACCACTTGTGGCTTTCCGAGTGACCGTCTTGGAACCCGAAGGTGCTGACCTGACCATGGAAGATGGTGAAAGGGTCCACCCAACCCGGCGGCGCCGTGTTGATGACCCAGGTTCCCATGTTGTAGCCGCGCGAATCCGCCTCCTCGACAAAAACCATGCTCTCCGAGGGATTGGTAACCTCAGAATCCTTCTTATAAGGAATGGATGAATCCCATTGCCCGCCGTTCATGCCATTGGCCTTGGAATAACTGTCGAAGGCCCATCCCTTGCCTGGGGCGAGCTTCATGCGGGAATCGCCGGGGCAGTGATAGACTTGATAGCCCGGGCAGTACTGCTGGAGCGGGGCGTTGCTCATACCGTTGTAGACCCGTCGAAGGGCCTCGGTCTGAGTGATGCCAACGGAGAGGCCCGGCACGGGGCTGCGCCAATAGCCACCACCCACCAGATCCACCATCGCATTGTTGATGCGGACCTGAAGCGGCATCAGGTCGGACTGGTTGTCGTTGGAGTACAAAATCCAACCGAGCACCAACTGCTTCTGATTGCTCACGCAATTGGCCCCGGTGGCCTTCATGCGGGCACGACCCAAAGCCGGCAAGAGCATCCCGGCCAGGATGGCAATGATCGCGATCACCACCAGGAGTTCGATCAAGGTAAAACCGGCACGAGGGCGCGGCTTAAAACAAGTCTTCATGGGTATTTGATGAACCAGAGACAGGCAGCTCCAATTTCGGCAAGCCAAAAGAGTCCTGAGAGTATTTCAATATTCCACCCCCCGCGCTCCTCACTTCGAACTAGGCCCGTTTATTCTCAAGACACCTCGACGAAACCCGAGGCAACGAGTGGCTGCAGGGTTGCTGATTCGGCGCAGTCCGCGCTGGGTCGGCAGAGGGGTCTTGCGGTCTTCGCGGATGGCCAGCCCGCAGGCCTCGTGGGCCACGATCCAGACTCCGCAAATCGAGTGATTGCCGTCGAAATCGGGCAACGGCGCTGCCTCCTGGAGAATGAACCCTTCGGTCCCGTGGTCGCCGCTGGCCTCCTCGACCACGCTGGTCGCCTCCGGAAGAAGGTCACGTTGGCCCCCTCTCGCGGAGATTCCGGAGATTGGTCACGTGATTCGTGAATTAGATGCGACGCCAATCTAGGGCCGCCCCGACCGAACGCAGGAAGGGCCTTCAACGGTCTCAAAACACCCGCGCCGAATTGCCCAGAGAGCGGGGCGGGGCCCGAAGCCGCCCAATTGGCAGCCGACCCGCACCAAAAAGCTCTTGCTCAAGCCGAGGCCCAAGAGTAAGACACGTACCAACCAAGCGCTCCAAAAAATCAAATTTCTATCAATAGGAATAAGCAGGTATAACAGTAATAAAAAATACAGAAAATTATGAATTTTTCAGCGTTTTCAGACCCTTTATTTTGGGCGGCACTCATGTCGATCATCGTCGCTAACATTTTACTATCTGGTGATAACGCCGTAGTGATTGCATTAGCATCACGCAATTTGCCGCCAGTCCAACAAAAGAAGGCTATTTTTTGGGGTAGCGCAGCTGCCATTATTTTGCGCGTTATATTAACCATTACCGCCGTCGCATTATTGAAATTACCTTACCTTAAGATCGTTGGTAGTATTTTGTTGCTTTACATTGGTATTCAGCTTCTAGCTGACAGCCATGTTGAAGAGGATATGAAAGCAGAGTCCAGTATTTGGGCAGCTATTCGGACAATTTTGATTGCTGACTTGGTGATGAGTTTAGATAACGTATTAGCTGTAGCTGCTGCAGCTCAAAACGGCCCTGAAGAGACTCGTTTATTATTGTTAATTATTGGCTTGGCTATGTCAATTCCATTGATTGTTTTTGGCAGTGCAATGCTTCTCAAGGTAATGGAGCGCTTCCCGATTATCATCACCTTGGGTGCTGGTCTATTAGGATTCCTAGCTGGCGGCATGTTGGTTGATGACCCTGCCATTAAAGATACTATTCAAAAAACCCTCGGTAATGTCAAGCTTGCCTTCGAGGTGGTTTGTGTTGCTCTGGTGATTTTGGTCGGCACCTTTATGAAGAAAAGAAAAGCAAGCAAACATTCGCACTAATTAGTGCGATTAACATTTTCTTCTCAATCAAAAAGCCAGCTTCTAAAGCTGGCTTTTTTGACATCCATGGCTCTATAAATGAACCGATATAGACTGGAGAATGATGGATATCACATCAGGAGCCAGAAGATTTTAATAGCCCAGAAAATAGGTTCCTCGTCAGTTTCAGTGGGTAGTACTCGCTCCCAAGATGGGAGGTGGCTTGAATGTTTCTTGCCCCGCACGAGATTAATTACTCGCGCCGACAGCAATTACTCCGGTGGTCATGAGAAGCGTTAAGGTGTGTCTCAATGTAGAAGAAACCGGATAAAACCCAAAATTCCCGAGGGTCACTGATCGAAATTGGGGGGAGTTCTCCTCGTAGGGGAGGTCGTCGTTCCCACCTGCCAAACTTCTGAACTAGCAGGCCTTCAAGGCAATGGGAACTCCCGGTTGCTGGGAACCACTGGCTGTCGGAGACAACCGATCTCGACGGTCAACTCACTGAAAACAGCGAGGAACCACATAGGAGTTATATTCATCTTGTGCTCCCTTAATTTCACTTACTCCGATTGGATCCCACTCCTTGAGCAAAATTGGGCGAATAGCGTCAAAATGCATGCGTTGCTGTTGTTGAATATCTATTGTCATGGTGCTCCTGGCAGGATTATTTTATTTCAGTCGCATCAAAAAGCATGTCGACAACTAATTCTATTACAAATGGGGTCAGCAATCATCTGACCGTTATGCACCGACCACTTTCCGATCAACTGTATTTCTGTCGGCTCAATACTCATGGGACTGAACGTCACCGATTCGGTGCCACCTGGATTCAGAGCGCTTCGCGGTAGAGGCGTTCGAAGTCGGGGGCGGTGATGGGGCGGGGGTTGAAGGTGGCGGTCCACTGGCGCGAGGCTTCTTCGGCTAGGAGCGGGATTTGGGCCGGATCCACGCCTGCGGCCGTGAGCGTCTCAGGGATTTCAGCCAGGCGGAGCCAGCCGTGGAACCGGTCGGCCAGCACCGAGGCCGCCGCCTCGGGCGAGACGTCGGGGCTAGTCCAGCCGGCGGTGGCGGCCAGGTCGGCATAGATAGCCCGGATTTCGGGATCGGCTGCATTGAAGCGAATCACCCGCGAGATCATCAGCCCGACGGCCGCCCCATGGACGACCCCAAAGTGCGCCGTCAAGGGATTGGCCGCCGAGTGCGCCGCGCCCAACATGGAATTCTCGATGGCCGTGCCCGCCAGGGCCGCCCCCAGCAGCATGCGGCCGCGGGCCTCAAGGTTGTCGGGCGAACGCAGCACGGTTTCTAAGGCCCCGGCGCACAGTCGGAACGCCTCCCGCGAGAACATCGACGACCACACCGTGCGCCGCGTGGTGACGGCCGACTCCACCGCATGGACCAGGGCATCGAGACCCGTCAGGGCCGTGACGCGGCGCGGTTGCGACACCGTTAATTCAGGATCCAGCAAGGCAATGCGCGCGGCGGCCTTCGGGTCCAGGCAGGCCATCTTGTGATGGGTGACCTCGTCGGCGATGAGCGCGGCACTCTGGCATTCGCTGCCCGTGCCCGCCGTCGTCGGGATGGCAATGAGCGGCAGCATGGGCCGGGTGGCCTTGCCGATTCCTTGGTAGTCGCGCATCTCACCGCCTTGGGTGAGCAAGAAATTCACGCCCTTGGCCGTATCAATGGAACTTCCCCCGCCCAGGCCCACGAAGAAATCCACCGAAGCAGCGCGGGCCGCTTCAAGGCCGCGAGCGACATCGAGGGTGGTCGGATTTTCGCGAACCGCGTCGAAGACGGTCACTTCGAGGCCGGCGGCCCTCAACAACGCTTCAGCACGCGCCGCATGCCCGGCCCGAACGATGCCCGCATCGGTCACCAACAGGACCCGGTGTCCGCCCAGACTGGCGGCCAGTTCGCCGAGACGATCGAGGCAACCGGCCCCGAAGACCACCCGGGTCCGCAGAGTGCTGTCGAAGGAGGAAAGGATCATGACTGTGGAAAGAGTCCGCCAGCGGGCGGGATCTTCAAGCCGAGCATTCAAGAATTGAATTGAACGGCTGCAGGGTCCCGGAGTCTCTAGGGGCTGTGATGACGTTCCGAACTTTTCTCCCCGTTACGGCCGGAGTGCTCTTGGGCCTCGGCGGTCTGGGCTGCATCTCCCATCAGGAAACCATCCACACCAACAAACAACGCCTGCCCATCTCCTTCGAGACCGATGCCGCGGCCCGAACATTCTATGAGGCCGTGGAGAAGATCCGTGAGTCGTCGCGCCCGACGGAGAGCAAGACCGAGTTCCATATCCCGGTAATTCTCTCCCACAAGATCACCACCGTGAACGGGCCCCATCAGGTCTTCAACGAGTCGGTGCAGCGCGCCGACACCAACCAGGATGGCAAGATCACCGAGAAGGAAGCCCGGATCTTTGCCGACAATACCAAGTAGCCGTTGAACAGAAGGGGGATCTCTCGCTGGAACCAAGGCTCGAGGCCCTCCTCCCCAACCGCACCGATGCACACGCCCGGGCGAGCTCATTCTGGTGCAGGGATCGGAGATTGCCCGTATCGGAGCGAAGCTTCACGCTGAAGGCCATGACGTTTTCCGTCCTGCTGGCGGTCGTGGTGCCCACCAACGGCACGGTCCTACCGAATGCGATTTCAGCCGATACCGGAGCCGGTGGTTTTGGGATCCTCTTCTGGCTCCTGACCCTCTTGGCCGGCGTGGCGTTGAGCGTGATCATTGAGCGGCTCCTCTACTACCACCGAGTACAAATCGATTCAGCGCAGTTTTTGGCCGGCGTGCGCAATGTGCTCAAACGCGACAATGTTATCGAGGCCATTTCTATTTGCGATGCCACCCCGGGACCCGTCTCCCGCTTGGTGAAAGCGGCGATCCTGAGCCGCGATGCGGGCCGCGAGCGCGTTCTGGAAGCCATTGAAGAAGTGGGTTGGGTGGAGGTGCCGCGCCTCGAGGCCAACTTGTCGCTGCTGGCCACCTTCGCACAAATCGCGCCGCTGGTAGGTCTCTTAGGAACACTCGTGGGCATCGGCGGCACGTTCCGCCAACTCCAGACTGGCCCGGGCTTCGCCGCACCGGCCGAACTCTTCGCGGGCGTCTGGCAGGCCCTTTACACCGCGGGTCTGGGCATCGCCATCGCCGCGGTGTGCTATGCGGCTTACAACTACTTGGTATCCCGAGTAAATGCGGTCGTCCTAGACATGGAGCGCGCCTCGGCCGAGGCCGTCAAAATGGTGACCCAAACTGCGGAGACCTCCGGCAACAAGACCTCGGGAACCCCATGAAGTTCACGCGGACCCTCAAACCGCTGAAGGGACAGTTCGAATTGGCACCGTACCTGTGCGTGGTCTTCGTGCTGCTGTTCTTCATGCTGTTCGGGGGCTACCTGGTGCTGCCGGTCGGCACACGCCTGGAACTGCCCTCGGGCGGTTCTCGAATCGGAACCTGGACCGGGGACGCCTTCCTCGTGGTGGCCGTCGACGCCGGGGAACAGTGCTACTTCGAGAACCAGATCGTCCCTGACTTGGCCGTTCTCAAAACCCGATTGGCTGCACGGGCTGCCGCACCGAAGGGACCGCGCAAGCTCTACTTGCAGGCCGATCGCTCGGTGCGCTACGAGCGGCTTCAGGAGCTAGCCACCTTGGCACGAGACGCAGGACTGTCCGAAATCCTGCTGGGTGGTGGTGGTGGTGGCAACGGCGGAGGCGGACCGACCGGCGCCCAGGGCGGTTCCGAGGTCCGACGCCCCGGCATTCCAAACCCATGACGACCCCAGCCCCAGGTTGGAGTTCCCGACAGTGGATGGGCATCACCGCGCTTCTGGCTGTCCTCCATGCGGGTGGATTCTGGCTCATCGCCCGCTTCCCTCCTGGGCCTAGCCTAGACGATGGCGACTCCTTCGGCCTGGTCTGGTCACCGGGGTTTCCCGACAGCCTCGAAGTCCAGGTACTGTCGCCCACCCGATTTGCCCTGCCGGAAGCCGGCGGATTTTCAGGCGATGCGGCTGGATCCTTGCCAGCGGTCGCGTACGGGTGGGGACGAACTGAACCACGACCTTCGTTCCTGCCGGCCGATCCCAACGGGTCGAACCTGGGTCCAGCCCCGGCAACACCCAGTCCCCCGTCCCGGGTCCTATCCCGTCCAGTTGTGACTCCGGCCAGGAGTGATCTAGCCCGGATGACGCAGGAGGAGGCGCAGGTCGAGATGCGGGGCGCCCTAACCACTCGCAGCCTGGTGCGCCCCCTGAAGATCGCGCCATGGACCGACAGTGACTCACCGCAACCCACCCACGTCGAGTTGGCGGTCAATCCCTGGGGAGAAGTTTTGACCGCGCGCGTCACCGTTGGATCCGGTTCCAAAGCCGCCGACTTGGCCACCTTGGAAGCGGTGCGAAACGCACGGTTCCAGCCGTTGACCCAACCCAAACGGCCGGATGCCCTGCACGTCGATCCGCTGACTTGGGGCGTCGTCAGCGTGCATCCAATCCCTGGCGCGGCCCCCAAGGGACCGGTCACCCCCCTCTGAACGGCGATGCACCCGGAAACTCTCATCGCTCTGTGGGTCGCTCTGCTCATGATGGCCCTAGGATTCTTCGCCCTCGGCGACGAGTTCCGCAGGCGGCGCATCGGTTCAGATGTCTCCCAAGACCAAGTGTTCCGCTGTGTGCGCTGCAGCGCGGTCTATACCGACGATGCCGAAGTAGAACGGTCCCGGTGCCCGCAATGCGGCAAGACCAACGAGGCCGTGCGTTTCTGAGAACCGGTTGGCGGAGCCCCAGAAAAACCGGTTCGCACTCCGGCCGGTCACGCCAGAAATCAGACCGCTCACCCTGAGCCACCCAGCCCGCAGACTTTCCAAACACCACAAAAGGCGGATGAGCATTTGGCTTTTCCTACAAGGTCTACTCCACTCCGTGCATGAGCCAAACAGTCCGCTTCCTGCAAGCCTGTCCCTCCGACGAGGAGATTGACGTCGTTCGTCTGGTGGATTGCGTGATCATTGATGCTGTGAAATCTGGGGCGAGCGACATCCACATCGAGCCCTGGGAATCGAGTATTGCCGTACGAGTCCGGATGAGCGGCGTACTCAATGAGCTCATCCATTTGCCCAGCGACCTTCTGCCCAAGATCACGGGTCGCCTCAAGGTCATGGCCAACCTCATAGGCCATGAAACCCAACTCCCCCAGGAAGGCCGTGCCAACACCTTTCCCGAGGCGGGCAACGTGGTCTTGCGCATCTCGACCTTCCCTACCATCCGGGGCGAGAAGACAGTGATCCGTATCTTTGACCCCTCGAACCGCGCCTTCAACCTCGAGGCCCTCGGTCTCGAACCCGACATTCTGGGGACCCTCAAGGCACTACTAACCCGGCCAAGCGGCCTGGTGCTCATGACCGGCCCCACCGGCTCGGGCAAAACAACAGTGATCTACGCCTCACTCTGCCACCTCATCGAGCGCTCGGGCCCGAGCATTAGCATCGCCACGGTGGAGGATCCGGTGGAGTTCACTTTACCTCTCATCGCCCAGTCCCAGTGCAATGTAGCCCGCGACTACACCTACCCGGTGGCCTTGCGGTCGCTCATGCGGCAAGATCCCCAGGTCATCATGATCGGCGAGATCCGGGATGCCGAAACGGCCCAGATCGCCGTGCAGGCGGGGCTCACCGGGCATTTGGTCATTAGCACCATCCACTCCGGCAGCACCTCCGGAGTCTTCGCCCGGCTCATTAACATGGGCATCGAGCCCTTCCTGCTGGCCTCCTCAATCACGGGCGTCCTGGGTATGCGCCTCATCCGACGCAGCTGTCTCGTCTGCCTGGAATCCTATCAACCCGAACCGGCCGCTCTGGCCTACCTCCCGGTGGAGACGCATAGCACGGGTCAATTCCGTCGCGGAGGCGGCTGCCCAGCCTGCAACCACACCGGCTTCAGCGGTCGCGCTACTGTGATGGAAACCTTGACGGTGGACGAGGTCCTGCGCGATGCGGTGCTGCAGAAGCTACCCACCCGCCGACTGCAAGAAATCGCCCAGGCTCAAGGCATGGAGACTCTCTGGCAGGCGGGCCTGCGACGGGCCTTGCGGGGTGAGACCACCTTAGAAGAAATCCTGCGAGTGGTCGGCATGGAAGGGTTCTAAAAACACTCGGGGCACCTGGGATAAACCTCCCACGATGCCCCGATTTCACACCGACCCGGCGGACAGTATTAGTAGCCGTACTGCTGCACGCTCCCGTTGGCCAAGATGTAGCCGGTGCGCTCGCGGTACCACTGGAAGTCTATCTTCCCCTGGGCATCGAAGGCCTTGGTGGGCGGATAGGAAAACTTCACAGCCTGGTATTTTGAGGTACCACTGAGCCAGCGACGGATCTCGGCATGTCCGTCGGCGAAGGAGAAGCCGCAGGCGCCGTTGTGGTACGAGGCCGGGATGTCCTGCCAAGACGAAGCATCGGGGTTATTAATGAAGTAGGCGTCATTAATGGAGTCCGGGTGCTCGTCGAGCGTGAGCCACGTCTTGGAGGGCGAGGGGACTTGCGACTGCTTGAGGAACTGGAGGCGATCGGAGAAGCCACAGTTGCGGCCGTCCTTGGTGGAATCATTGCCAATGCTGAAGCGACCGAAGAAGGAGTTCATGGCCATGCTCCGATTGCGGCGAGCCCAACCCTTGGCGCGCTGGGCGGGCGACACGAAGACATCGGCTGGGCACTTGTACACACCCACAGCCCCTCCGGTATACTTGCCGAGGACGCCATTCACCACCCAGGCATCATTGGTAACACTGCGCTCGGCGGTGCCGGTGCCGACACCCCAAGTCATGACGTTGTTGACCCAGTTATCGAACACTTTCTGGTCGATGGCCTGAATGGTCTCACTGACACCATAGTTGTTGGCCACCGCATCATTGTAGTCGGAGGAGTACAGGTGCCAGGCCAAGGTGAGCTGCTTGCCGTTGTTGACGCAGCCGATGCCCTGAGCCTTGGACTTCGCCTTCGCCAGAGCCGGCAGGAGCATGCCGGCCAAAATGGCGATGATGGCAATGACCACCAAAAGTTCGATAAGGGTGAAGCCACGGTGGTTCACCGCGCGACGATTGGAAATTTCCGGGGGGTTCATGATGGCTAGCAAGGACGATACCCCAGCCATCAAGGCTTACAAGTGCGGTGTCCGCGCACGGCGTGGCGAAGGTACGAGCTAGAACCTCCGCGAGCATCACGGATGGACCACCCGGAAGAACTGACCGTTCGGAGCATTGGTCGTGGAGTCCAGCAGGATGAGCACCCCTTCTGGATCACCGATCTCCAAATCCATCGAATCCTGCCAGGTTTGCAAATCAACCGAGCGCTCCAGGCGGAAGGTCTGGTCCATCTGTCCACCGAAGAGAAAGAGGCTGTCTTCGGAAGACTTCGGATAGTTGAGAACTTGCACCGGCGCATCGAAGGCGGTGGCTCTGGCTCGCAGGATGGCCCCGCCGGTACCGGCGACAATCCACTGGTCGTTGGCCGCACTCACCGTATAAAGGTTGCGAGTGGTGAAGGTGGGCATTTCGACCCAATTCAAGAGGTCTTGCGACAAGGCCACGACACCTCCATCGCCCACCAGACAGAACCAGCCGGAATACCATCCCACATCATTCCACCAAGTGGTCGAGACCGTGGACCGCGCCGACCAGACCACCCCGTCGGTGCTGGTCAGGACTGTGCCCGCTTCGCCCACGGCCACCAGACGGCCACTGAGCCATCGCACTCGCCAAAGCCAGCGCCCGGTGCCTGAAGAGCGGGAAGACCAGTTGATGCCATTGGCGCTGCTCAAGAGGACGCCATTTTGTCCGGAAACTAAAAACCCACCCGGCCATTCGGTGGCGCCGCTCAAAATGGCTGTGGATCCGGAGGTTCGCCGCGTCCAGGACCGGGCATCCGGACTGGTCAGGAGGGCCCCACTGGAACCGGCGACGACAAAGAGGTTGGTATTGGCACAGACGGCTCGCAGGTCGGCGGTGACTCCGGAGGCGATCGCTTCCCAGGCGATGCCCAGCGTGTTGACCTGACTGGTAATGAGCACCCGAACCACCTGGGCTCCGTTGGTTGCGGAATTGGTACTGACCAACCGCGCATAGTCTGTGCGGCTCAAGGCCAGTGCTCCTGAGGAACCCACAGCGACCACCAAATTGGAACGACCGCCCAGCCCGTAGTAATTCACTCCAGACGCACTGGCCGGCGCCAGACCCCGGTTCCAGTTCTTACCGTCCGAGCTGTCCATGAACTGCGCCCATTCCCCAGCCGTGACCCGGAGGGTTTGTGGTTGGGTGTTGGTGGAGAACGTGGGTACTGCGCCAGTGAATGCGACACTCACATTGGTGCCGGGGACGGTGAGAACGATGGAGTCCCAGATGGCGGCGATGCCGGTGGGTTCGGTGTAGCTCCAGTTGAATCCGGCCAAGGTGGAAGACCGCGTCCCGGTGACAATCAGGCCATTGCGCGTTCCGGCCACCACCTGCTGCCCGTCCCACAACAGACATTGATAGGTCACCAGCGGAGCCGGATTGGCCCGGAGGGAATTGGCCTCGGACGACCAGACCCAATTACCGAAGAGGCTGACACCGAAACGCAATTCCCCAGAACCGGCCACCAACCGCTCGTTGCCAATAGCCAAAACGGCCGTCAGGGCGTTGGTAGTGCTAATCCGCCCGGCATCCCATTGGAGCAGTTGGGTCGTGCGGCTGATCGCGTAATTGCCTGCGTCACCCACGATCATGACACCGGTGGACACCGGGGCCACGCGATACCAATTGAAGCCCGACTTGCCGGTGTTGCGTGCGGTCCAACTCAGGCCATCGACACTGCTGGCCACAAAGGCGGCGTCGCCCACGGCTACGAAAACGCCCGAGGCGTAGGTCACACTGGTGAGGTTGTTGGTTTTGCCAATAGAAGCGGCCGTCCATTGGACTCCATTGGTGCTGACGAGCACCGTCCCGCCGTCGCCCACGGCCACAACCCGATTGGTCGAAGCGGCCACGCTTTCCAACCACTGGGTCTTGCCCGAAACAGCCGACTGAAACACTTCTCCATCGGACCAAAGAATTGTCCCCGCCTCGCCCACCACAATCGCCCGGTCCCCCAAATAGGTGGCTCCACGCAACGCGACCGAGGTTCCGGTCTTCACCCGACGCCAGTCCGGCAGTGCGTCCGCCACCCACAGTGCGCCACGATCTCCCACGGCGAGGTACAGGCGATTGGTGCGCCACGCCAAATCGGTGATGGAATTGCCGAAGGGAGCGGGATTGGACCAGCGCCAGGTCAAATTGGTGCCTTGGGCGTTGGCCTTGGGCGATCCGGCCACGGCACCCATCAGGATCAGCAAGAAAAGAGGCAAGGACCACCACCGACCCGTTGGCCCAAAGGCGCAAGCCTCCTTGCTGCTGCGGACGACGGTGTTCACTGGATTTCTATAGGCGCTCGGGAGCCGTTGTGCAATGCGCTCGAATCAATTTCAGGCGTCTGCCACAGAGACTCGCTCCGGAGGCGGAAAGTGTACAACAAAGGTCGATCCGTCCGATCCGGTAGACTCTAGTGAGACGTCACCACCAATGCTCAGAGCCAGTTGTCGGGTGATGGCCAATCCCAAGCCACTGCCGCCCGGCTTCGTGGACACCGTGGGCTCGAAGAGGTGTTCCCGCACAGACGGCGCAATCCCCGTTCCGGCATCGGTGACGCGCACCATTAAACTGCCATCGGAGCCATCGACCGAGGCAATCCGCACCTCAGAATGATCCGGCGCCGCCTCCAGCGCGTTGCTGACCAAATTCTCCACCACCAGCAGGAGGATGTTGGCCTCCCGGTTGTGAAGCCGACGATGGGAATGACTTTGCAAAACGCTCCGAACACCCCGCGCCTGAGCCGCCGGATCTAGCCGCTGCAAGACCCGGGGCAAGAGTTCACTCATCGCTATCTCAAACTCGGAGACGCCACCGGAGTCCCGAAGGACACGCACCACTCCATCGATGAGGGCTCGCATGCGGCGGAGAGTGACCAGGGCTTCAGCTCGATCATCCGCCGCCACGGGCTGATCTCCGAGGCTGGCCAGAAAACCTTGAAGGCCCGCCAGGGGATTGCGCAGTCCATGCACCAAGTGAGAAGCTACGGCTCCCATCGCTCCGGTCTTGGTGGCCACCATTAACTCCCGATTGGCCCGAGCCAAACCCTCGCTGCGTTCGAACAAAACTTGATTGGCGCGAGCCAACCGCGAAAAGGCGATCGTGATAGCCACCGCCAAAGCGCTGCCGGAGAGCAGCAAGGTCACAAACCCTTGTCGCCAGAGACTGCGATCGAGTTGGGCATACTCCTCCAACAGTCCAGAACCGGCGACCTCCACACCCAAAATGCCGGCCAGCGACGGGGCCGTGGAATCCGGGAGGGGGATGTGCATTCGCAGGACCGCCGATTTTCCATCAGCGTGGACCCGGAATTCCGGAAGCACTTCTCCCGCGATCAAGCGTTCTAACTGGGAAGGATCCGGCTGCGGAACAGACTCCTCTCCATAAATTCTTGAGGGCAATCCGCCGCGGGCATCGAACACCGTAATCCGTTGGACATAAGCCAACTGCGGCAACGTGGCCACTTCGACGGCGGCCAAGAGCGGGTCATCCACTCCCTCGGCGCGCAGGGCGGCAAAACGTCCTTGGAACAGGGCCGCCACACCACGGGCTTCGCGTTCGGCCAAACCCACACGGAGTTCCCGGCGCAACTGGAGGCGCGTGCCGAGAACCGTCAACAACAACACAGCCAAAGCCACCGCCACCGCCGCGAGCGTGGGCCCATGCATTCCATGCTGGAGACGGTTCGGTTTCAAAATTCCCATTCCAATCCGCCAGTGGCCGTGTGGGAGGAATAGGTGTAGAGCAGCACGTTGGAATTCTGCCGCTCGAACAAGTACTCGGCAAATACCGTCGCGTGGCGGCCCACTTTTCGAAATACGCGGGTATTGGTTTCCACATCTTGAGTGTGGCGGTACTTGAAGAGGTCTTCTGGGGCCGGCGAAATGAACTGACGCTGGTAGTCCCATTGGCTCCAGCGCGCTCCCAACAAGGTCCCCCAACGGACTCCTTCCCAACGCAGGGTTCCAGCCACTCCCCAGCGATTGAAGTCATAGAAACCCACGGCCTCATCGCGGTTCAGCATTTGGAAGAGGCGCACCGTGGAACGCAGTTTAGGTTTGTCCGACCACTGATGTTTCCACGCCAAATCGGCATTGAGCTGAGTGAACCGCGCCACCGTGTCGGGCTCAGGAATGCCCAAGAGATTGGAAGCAGGCCGGGAATCATAAGGCCGGTTTTCGTAGCGGACGGTGGCTTCGAGCGCCGATCCCTCGGCATAATCCCAGGCCACCACAGAGCGCGGCCCTGTCTGCCAGAATCCATCGATCGGGGCATTAAAGTTCTGGCGCTGCCAACTGTAACCCACCTCCCAACGGAACCCTCGGCCCCGGGACCATCGAACGGAGGGTTGGGCGGTCAGAGAATGGACCTTGGTGCGCACCGAACCCTGACCGTCGGCCAACGTCGAGGCGTCGAAAACTTGGTTGGCGTAGAGGTGCTGACCCACAAGGCCAGGGCTCCATCCGGATGGAGTTTGGTACCGATACTCGCCATAGGTTGAAACCCAAGCATCGCCACTCACCGGCTGACCCACGAGGCCGGAATCCACCGTCTTGAGGTACCGACGTTCTTCACCGCCGACAAACAAGGTCCATCGATGGGCGTCGATGGGCATGCGCATCAAAAAGGCCTCGAACCCATAGCCAGCGAACGGGGTTTCTTGGGCGTTGGTGCCCGAAAGGAGAGCGTTGTCCCGCCACCCGCCCGAGCTGCGCAAGCTCACCGTGGTGGTCCACACCGGAATCTCCCACTCACCATCGAGATCTCGCGGACGCAAGGGACCCAACACTTGCTGACCACCGAGGAGATTTCCTCCCACCAGGAAGATCCAGACCCAGAACCCAGCCGAAAGTCTTGCCCAGGGGAAGGCTTCCATTCGGGTGCGGTGGTGAGTCGGAGTCGACATGCGAAAATGCAACGGATCAGTTCCCATGAGAGTGCCGGACACGAAAAAGGCAGGCGAGCCGCAACCTGCGATTCGCCTGCCTTGCCTTAGAGCCTGTCTGAAAATGGGGAGGGGCTGCGGAAATCAGCCTCGAGGATTAGGAAATTAGCCGCGGGGACGGCCGGGACCCTTGCCGCCGCCCGAACCACCGCCATCGGTGGGCTTGTTCTCGCGGACCGAGACGCCGAGGTCTTTCAGTTGGTCGCGGATTTCGGTGCGCACCTGCTGGGTGTCAGTCAGGAACTTGTCGCGATTGGCCTTGAGCTGCTCGCGGATGGTGTTGCGCTGCTCCTGGGTGGCGGTGCTCAGCGTCTTAGCCACATCCCGCTGGGCATCAATGAAGCCCTTGGACTGCTCACGGTACTTGGAGATCTGGTCCTGCAAGGACTGGGGTAGGGTGGTGAACACCTTTTCGGGCACACCGATCCGAGGCACTTCGATGCCCGGGCCACGGCCGCCGCGGCCGGTTTCAGGCTTCTCCTGCTTTTCCGCCTTCTCGGGCTTTTCCTGTTTCTGGGGCTTCTCGGGGGACTGAGCGAAGGAGCTCAGGGTGGTTGCCGTGGCCAGCAAGGCGGCCAGTAGGAAGGAATTCTTGGAGTTCATGTTTGTATCGATGTTTTTTGTGAATCGGGACTGTGTGAATCGGGGCTGTGTTTTTGTTTCCAGAAGGTCTTTTTAGAAGATCTTTAGAGAAGGTCTTTCAAAAAAATTCCCAGAGGTCGCGACCCCGCCGTTTCTGAGACACCCACTGCATGGACCATGCCAAGGCCTCACCGACTCGAAAGCCGGGGCGTAGAGGCTCGTTTCCCTAGGTTTTGCCGGTGTTACACGATAGGGACCCCAACCGACTGGATGAGCTTGGGGAATATTCCCCAAGCGGTTGGAGGACCCGATGGGGACGAACACCCACTTTCCGATCCGTGGTGCACCGCCGCGACCCAACCATTCCCGCAGAAGATTTCGCGTTTTGCCTCTCCGGAATCTATGCTCGCAGCCATGGGAGATTCGCCCGCCGTTCCGATCACGATCCGGAACACTTGGAAAGCCGTTGTCGACCACGCTCGACGCTACCAGGACTTTACGTACGTCTATCCGGTCATTTCGCGCCGATCGCGGGGGCTGTCCATCGGGGTGAACCTCAATCCCGACAAGCAGTGCAATTTTGACTGCGTCTACTGCGAGGTCGATCGCACCACACCCGGAAAGGCCCGCGACGTTCGGCTAGATCAGGTGCGGGACGAACTCCGTTGGCTCATCGACCACGCTCTGAGCGGCGGGTTGGGTCGCGAGGCCAAGTTTAACGATGCCCCTCCCGAGGTGAGCCGAATCGTCCGCGATGTGGCCTTCAGCGGGGATGGTGAACCCACCATGGTCTCCAACTTCGATGTGTGCGTGGAAGTCGTGGCCGACGTGCTGCGGGAAAAAGCACTGTCTGAGACCAAGATCGTGCTCATCACCGACTCGGCTGGCTTGGACAAAGTCTCCGTGCGCCGGGGTGTGTCGCTCATGGATGCCCACCATGGAGAGGTCTGGGCCAAGCTCGACGCGGGCACTGAGGAGTACTACCGGCACATCAACCGCAGTTCGGTGCGCTTCGACCGAATCTTGAGCAACTTGCTGGAGACAGCTCGGGTTCGACCCATTGTCATTCAGAGCCTCTTCCTGAAGACCCACGGCCAGCCCATGTCGTCGATCGAACTGGAGGCCTACTGCGGGCGCCTCAACCAAATTCGGGACGGTGGAGGCACGTTGCGCGAGGTTCATGCCTACACACTGGCTCGACCCACGCCGGAAGCGTGGGCCACGCGCCTCAGCGCCGAAGAACTGTCGGCGGTGGCCGAAACCATTCGCAACCAGACCGGACTTCGGGTGGAAGAGTTCCCTTAGCCTTCAAGCACGAGCCTCAGCTTGGCCCGCGCCTCGCTCTCGCCTCGTCTTGCGAAAGAATCCGCTACGCCATCCCTTTCCTCCCAACTGAATCGTTCCGGCTGAGCCAAACTTCCGAGTAGAAACGAAAACTCCCGCGGGAAGCCCCATGAGCATGGGGTCCCGCGGGAGTGGATTCGGATTTTTTAGCTCATGTATTCGCGCGGATCGGCCACTCGTCCGGCCAGTGCGCTGGCAGCCACGGTCGCCGGCGAGGCTAGGAACACTTGGCTCTCCTTGTGTCCCATGCGACCCGGGAAATTCCGGTTGGTGGCGCTGATGCACTTCATGGGCGTATTCATGCGACCAAAGGTGTCCACCGGTCCGCCCAGACAGGCTGAGCAGCCGGCATTCTCGGTCATTTGAACGCCCGCGGAAATGAGGATTTCCCAGATGGTCTGATTGCCCCAGCGGGTGTTCTGCAAATCATGGACGATTTCCGGGGTGGCGGGCACGCCAAAGGTATCGATGACCACTTTCTTGCCGCGCAGCACGCGGGCAAATTCTACGAAGTCGCTGGTCTTGCCGCCGGTGCAAGATCCGACATAGGCCCTATCGAGCTGAATGTGGGACAATTCCTTGGCGGACTTGCGTTGGCCGGGGTCCGGGTGACAGGCCACCATGGGTTCGAGCTTGGAGAGATCGATGACAATTTCGCGGGTGAACTTCTGGTCGTGATCCACCTCGACCGGCTCGTAGGTGGATCGGGTGCCGTTGAGGCGGGTGCGGGCGTCGACGTACTCGGCCGTGCGCGCATCGAAGGGAAAGATACCGTTCTTGCCACCCGCCTCGATGGCCATGTTGGCGATGGTCATGCGATCATCCATCGACAGCGTCGCGATGCCAGAGCCGTGGAACTGCATGGCCTGGTAAGTCGCACCGTCGAAGCCGATCTCGCCGATGGCGTGCAAGATGATGTCCTTGGCCATAATGCCCAACTGCATCTTGCCCTCGAGTCGGAACGCAATGGTCGACGGCACCTTGATGAGCAACTTGCCTGTGCCCAGGACGAATCCGGCGTCGGTGTTGCCGATGCCGGTGGCGAACTGGTTGAAGGCGCCGGCCATGCAGGTGTGGGAATCGGTCCCGAAGAGAATCTCCCCGGGGCGGGTGTGACCCTTCTGCGGCAGCGCTGCGTGGCAGACGCCGGCATACTGGGATCCGTACTGGCGCTTCAGTAGCCCTTTGGTCGCATCGAACTTCCAGGCGCCGTTGGGGTCGTCGATGACGTCATAGAAATACGGGATTTCCTGCTCTCGCACGAAGTCGCGCAAAATGTCGACGTTGCGGTTGGACTTGGAATCGGAGGTGAAGATGTAGTGGTCGGGGATAATGACCACTCGGTTGCGGTCCCACACCTTGGCGTTCTGGCCGAACTCGCGCTTGAAGACGCCGATGGTCCCCGGTCCGCACACGTCGTGGGTCATGAGGACATCCGCATTCACCCAGATATTGTCACCGGCAGACACGTGGGATTTGCCCGCGGCTCGGGCCAACAACTTTTCGGTCAACGTCATAGAATCGTTGTGAACGATAGCCAACGGACTGAGTCGGCCGCAACCGCGAGTTCTTGGCGGAAGTTGCACGGGACGAACCGTGGGTTCTTGACGGGATGTCTCGGGCGGAGCTTTGCGGGACCGAGCCTGCGGTCGCTGAGGAGACTCAAGGAGTGGAACTTTCGCGCTGCGCGCTGGGGGCTGGTTTGTTTGCCTCCAAGGCTCCCTCCAGCTCGGTCCCGCTGCCGCTCAGAGTCCGCCGGATGGGTCTGGCGATGGAGCGAGGTCCACCGGAGTTTCCGTGGGTTCTTGAGTGGGATATTTCGGGTGGAGCGGGGGGCACGGGATGGACCGTGGGTTCTTAACGGGCTATTTCGGGCGGAGCTCTGCGGGACCAAGCCTGCGGTCGCTGAGGAGACTCAAGGAGTAAGAGCCTGTCTGAAAATGGGGAGGGGTTCTGTTTGGGAGGGAAGGGTTCGATTGGCAAGGCGCGAGGAGGAAGCAGACCCGCAGCGGTCTGTGACCGACAAGCAACGCCGCCAGCGGACCCTTCCCTCCCAAACCCTCCGG
>JAPLUF010000193.1 GCA_026397755.1 Verrucomicrobiota bacterium | reverse complement strand
GGCGGGCTGTTGCCGAACCAGGTCGGTTGTCCGTCATGCATGCCGAACCACGAGTTGATCGAGTTGCTGCGGCGGCGGGGTTTGCCGTTGGCACCCAGCGTCAAGAAGGTGTCGGCGGGGCACTTGTAGATCTTCTGGGTCATGCCCGTGTAGCGCCAGATCGAGCCCTTGCCCAAGGTGTTGGTGACGTCCCAGTTGTCGCGGTTAGCGGTGTTCCAATCGAGATTGCCGTAGGCCCAGGAGTTGAAGTTGGGGTTGCTCGAGTAGGCCGGCGGGATCTTCCCGTTTTGGTCATCCACGTAGAGCTTCCACGACATCATCAACTGCTTGGTGTTGTTGAGGCACATGATGCCGTTGCCTTTGGCTTTGGCCTTGGCCAGCGCCGGCAGAAGCATGCCCGCCAAGATGGCGATGATGGCGATGACCACCAGCAGTTCGATGAGCGTGAAGCCATCCTGAATGCGTCGCTGCAGCCGTGGCGCGGAGAGAGAGAGGCGGATGGGAACCTCGGACGAGGGCTGGGCTTTCGGTGTCATGGTGTCTGATCTCCGATCAAAATCCCGAAAGCAGCTGTCGGGGGATAACGAGAGCTACCCGGGATTAATGTTAAAATTGGTGACGACTTCTTGGTTTGGTCAAGGCCTTTTCGTCGTGCCCTCTGAGTGCTTTTGTCCTCGGATTGGGATCTTGCTCTACCGCTGCTGGAAATGATTGGGGTGGGGGATTGGTTTGGACAGGAGTAACTCAGGATCGGAGGCTGGTTCCCATGCTCCCGAAACATGTCCCGCAAGCCCTCGTTCATCGAGCGTTCTTGGAGGCTCCCTCTCAGGCTTTCGTGACGGTGTTGGTGACAGTGTTGGTGACGGCCTTGGCCGGAGGAATGGGTTGGGGCATCCGCGGGCAGTATGGCCATGAGACCGGGGCGATGATGGCCGGTCTGCTGGTCGCGCTGGTTCTCGCGTTGCGTTTGGCACCTCACCTGCCGCCGTTGGCATCCGCACGGGCAGTGGCTCTGGCGACCGTGGCCATGGGTTTCGGCGGAACAGAGACCTACGGCCAGACCATCGGACTGACTCAAGACGCTCCTCTGATCGGTAACGCGGCGGCGCTTGGCTGGGGTATGTTGGGACTGGCCATCAAAGGGGGAATCTGGATCGGGTTCTTCGGATTGTTTTTGGGAATGGGTCTGGGCGGAATCCGATATCGGGTTCGGGAGATGCTGTTTTTGATGCTGGCCCTCATTGCCGTTCAGCGGGTTGGAGTGGGGTGGATCAATGAGCCCTTTGATCCAGCTCATCGGATCCTACCGCGAATCTATTTCTCCGATGACTGGCGGTGGGAGCCGGATTCGGTCCTCAAACCGCGTCGTGAGGTTTGGGGAGGTCTGCTCCTGGCCCTTGCAGTCGCCGGGGCCTGGTGCGGTGTGTGCCGGCGGGATGTTCTGGCCGTGCGCATGATGCTTTGGGGGTTCTTCGGCGGGGCCCTGGGTTTTCCTCTGGGACAATCGTTGCAGGCGGCGCACGCGTGGCATCCGGAGTGGTTTCAGGGCGGCCTCTGGACTCGGTTGGCGCCCCACATGAACTGGTGGAATTGGATGGAGACTACCTTTGGTTGCACCATGGCCACGGTTGTTGCCGTGGGCTTGAATCGGAACCGCAAGCTCATCGCCCACACCGTCGATCCAGAGAAGAGGTGGACCCCGCCGGTTGAATTCGCGGTTTTGACCCTCCATCTGGGACTCCTCGTGGCTTCGGAGTGGGGCCCATTTCCGCGCATCCAGGCGATTTACGATCCCGGTTTGCACCTGGGCCTGATTCCTCTGGTAGCCGTGGTTGTGGGGCGTCGGTGGCCGGCGTGGCTTATCACCGTGGTGACCGTGGTGCCAATCGCAGGGAAGACTTTTTTAATCCGGGGCATCGAGAATCCCGTGGCGATCGGATGGGAGGGTACCGTCGGGACTCTCTGGATCCTGGGTGTCCTGTTGCTGGGATTGCCATTGGTTTGGGCGAGTCTCTCCGCGGCCTGGTGGATCGCGGATCAGGATCGGGAACCGGACAGTGGCCGATCGCTGCGTCGAACCTTGCTCGGCTCGGCTTGGGTTTACTTCGCCTTGAACTTCGTTTTTTTTGACTTTCCTTGGCCGTGGCAACCTTGGACGGCAAGAACTCCCAACGCGCTCTTCTTTATGCTGGCCTTGTTCGCGCTTACAGCAGTGGCACTCGCCAGTCCCCCGGCGCGACCCGGGAGGGTTCGGGTGTCTTCTCAGTAAAAACTCGTCCAGTTGCCGTAGTGACGCCAGACGATGGCGCTGGCTCGAGCGAGGTCGGCGTGACCGTCGGCAAAGGCGCGGCTAATGGAGGCCGCCCGGCCACCCTGGATTTGGAAGCCGGAGTCGGCCTTCATCGTCGGATGCCCGCCCCAAGCCTTCTGAAGATTGGTCTCGAAGCCGTCCTTGTAGAGCGTGTCGGTGATGATGGGGCTGGTGGATGCGCCGGCGTCTTCCAGTCGCGTGGGCCATCCTTCGACCATCGAATTGGTGTTCACCCGCGTGGTGGAGGGCATGACTTTGTACCCCGGTTGTCCGGAACGAGGCACCCACCAACTGTGCTGCATGATGGCGAAGCCAAAGGTCCATCGCTGGTTGTAGTAATATTTTAGATCGTCGTTGCTCGCGAGGGTTCGCTTGCGTTGCTGCTGGAGCCACTGTTGCGCCTCGGTCAATTCGGCGGTGCGGACCGGGCAGAAGAACATTGGCACGGTGAGTCCGTATTTTTGAACTGCCGGGATCATCGCATCAGCCACATCCCAAGGGTTGTTGCCAACGTCGCCCAGCATGGGCAATCGACCGCGGGCGTCATCCGAGGCGTACAGGTTGGAGGCGATGGCCCATTGCCGGAAATGCGACAGGCAATTGATCTCCTTGGCCTTGAGTTTTGCTTTGGCGAGTGCCGGCAAGAGCATGCCCGCCAAGATGGCGATGATGGCGATGACCACCAGC
>JAPLUF010000171.1 GCA_026397755.1 Verrucomicrobiota bacterium | reverse complement strand
CGTTCGGTGTCGAGTAAGACCAACTGTTCTACGCCCAATTCCACGGATTTTTCCAGGAGGGTATCCAAGGCCTTGCCCTTCAGCAGGGATTGCAACAGCACCACGCCGGGACGGGGCCTCGGCTGGATCTGACGTTGGATGACCCGTACCTCTACGAATTTCCGCCCCGAGCTGAGGATCTCCGCCTCGATGAGAGTGCCTTGGCCATCGAGTATTTCCACCCGGTCGCCCGGTTCCAGGCGCAGCACCTGGAACGCATGACGTGCCTCAGATTCGCACAGTGTGAAGACCGACGCTGAACACCGGTCCGGGGGGGCGAAGAATCGGTGCATGAAAAAAGGAGGGCTAGCCCGGTGCGAAGGACGGGAGTCCGTCGCACCGGCTTGAACCTATTTGAAGAAGGCGCGCGCTTTCTCGAAGAAGCCCTTGGATTGCGGATTCACGTTCTCGTCGCACAGGGCGGCGAACTCCTCAAGCTTGGCGCGCTGTGCGGCATTGAGACGCTGTGGAATCTCCGCCCGAACGGTGACGAGCAAGTCTCCTTGGCCACCGCCTTGGAGATCTTTCACGCCCCGCGTCTTGAGACGAAAGGTGCTGCCAGATTGCGTTCCGGAGGGAATGGCAATGCGTGCCTTGCCCGTGAGGGTGGGGATGTCGATTTCGCCCCCGAGGGCGGCTTGCACGAAGCGGATCGGCACTTCGCAGGTGAGGTCTCGGCCGTTGCGGCCAAAGATCTCGTGTTCTTGCACATGGATCATGACGTGCAGGTCGCCATTGGGCGCACCTCGGACACCGGCGGCCCCATTGCCGGAGGAACGCAATCGGACTCCGGTGTCGACACCCGCTGGGATGCGGATGCGTACGGAGGTCTTCTGGTTGACGCGACCTT
Organism: Verrucomicrobiota bacterium; assembly: GCA_026397755.1. Taxonomy (GTDB): domain Bacteria; phylum Verrucomicrobiota; class Verrucomicrobiia; order Limisphaerales; family UBA9464; genus SXXZ01. Next base: position 1,899 of record JAPLUF010000171.1, on the reverse strand, counting down.
CGCCGCTGCAAGTACGGCACGGGCGCTCGATGACCTTGCCAGCTCCGGAACACCGAGGGCAGGTCTGGCGCATCATGATGATGCCGGCATTGCGCGTTACTTGGCCGCGACCGCCGCAGGTCTGGCAGGGCACTGTCTTGGAGCCCTTCTCAGCGCCACCGCCACTGCACGGCTCACAGCGCATCGGCTTGCTGAAGTTGAGCTCCTTTTCGGTGCCACTGACGGCCTCTTCGAGAGTGATCTCCAAATCGTAGCGGAGGTTCTCGCCCTGGGTAGGGCCTTCATCGTCACCACCGCCACCGCCACCGAAGAACTGCTCAAAGATACTGCCGCCACCACCACCGCCACCGAAGACTTCTCGGAAGATGTCGCCCGGGTCATGGAAGCCACCGCCACCACCACCGCCGCGGGCTCCTCCGGCCCCAGCCCGCATGCGCGGATCGAAGGCCGCATGGCCGTACTGATCGTACGCTGCGCGTTTCTGGGGGTCGTTGAGGGCTTCGTAGGCCTCGCCCAATTCCTTGAACTGCTCTTCGGCTTCCTTGTTGCCCGGATTTTTGTCCGGGTGGTATTGGACGGCCAATTTTCGGTAGGCCTTCTTCATCTGCTCTGGCGTGGCATCGCGTTCCACACCGAGCACCTCGTAATAATCCCGCTTCTTCGAGGCAGCCATGGTTCAGGATTCGCTCGAAGTGTTCGCGGTGGCGGAGCCGGGCTTGCGGGCAACGACCACGGCTGCAGGCCGGAGGAGGCGGTCCTTCATGCGGTAGCCCTTGCGATTTTGTGAGATCACCAAGCCCTCGGCGACTTCGGTGGTTTCCTGCTGGGAGAGGGCTTCGTGCAGCGCAGGGTCAAACGGCTTGCCCAATGCATCAATTTCTTCGACGCCATAATCGGCGACCGTGTTGCGCAATTGCCCTTGGATCATGGACACGCCGGCCTTGAGCGATTCGAGGTTGGTGTTGGGTTGAGCCGCGGCTTGCATGGCCATTTCGAAGGTGTCTAGCACCGGAAGCAATCGGCCGAGGACGGACTCGGTGGTGGACCGGCGTACTTCATCTCGCTCGCGGGCAGCGCGTTTCTTGAAATTCTCGAAATCGGCATACAGGCGGACATACCGCTCCTGTACCTCGGCCAGTTGGGCCTGCACGGGATCCAAGCCAGAGGCCTCTGCGGCAGGGTCGTTGGCATTGGCTGCCTCGTTCGGGTTGATGGGCGTTTCAGCAGACGGGGTCTCACTCATGGTTGCAATAGTCTCTAATCAGGTCAGGGATCTTAGAAGCCGCGGCCTTCTCGGGCAATACCCGCAGGCGCGGTCGGAATATTTTAACTCTCTCCCCAATCGGAGCATCCTCCGAGGTGCGGGATCGAGGGTGTATCAAATTAATCCGGTCGTTTCCGGGAATCCACAGATCAGGTTCAAACTCTGGACTGCCTGACCGGAGGCTCCTTTAAGAATGTTGTCTTCGGCGCTCATGACGATGAGTCGGCCGGTCCGAGGGTCGAGCCGCCAAGCGATTTCCACCACGTTGGTGCCCACTACGTTCTTGGTGTCGGGCAAGGCCTTGCCCTCCAGCAGGCGGACGAACGGCGCGTTGGAGTAGGCCTTGGCGTAGGAGGCGGAGATTTGCTCTCCCAGGGAGGTTACCTCTTCTGGGCTGGAAAGATGCTGGATGGGTGCCAGGTAGAGGGTGGTTAGGATGCCTCGGTTGACGGGGATCAGGTGCGGCGTGAACTGGATGACGACGGGGCTGCCTGCCACGGCCGAGAGCTGCTCTTCAATTTCTGAGAGGTGACGGTGCTTGGGGACGCCGTAGGGGCGTACACTTTCGTTGCACTCGCAGAACAGGTAGTCGACATCGGCCTTTCTGCCAGCCCCGCTAACGCCACTCAGCGAAT
>JAPLUF010000079.1 GCA_026397755.1 Verrucomicrobiota bacterium | reverse complement strand
GAATCGCCAATGAATGCGTTGCCCACGCCGAACGAGAGGCTGTATCCGATGGCCCACCAAAGGATTGTCACCAGTCCGGCGATGCCCATGCACTGAGCCAACACCGAAAGGATGTTTTTCTTGCGGACCAGACCGCCGTAGAACAACGCCAATCCAGGCATGGTCATGAACAACACCAGCGCGGTGGAGGTCATTTGCCAGGCGTTATGGCCCGGGCCTGGGCCGGCGATTTTGCTCGTGACGTTGGTGTTGCTAGCGGTGGCGCGGACGGAATTGTTGACGTACGCCTCCAAGTCGGCCAAGCGCTCCTCAACGCTGGGGTCGGCGGCGCGGGTATCGACTGCGGAAAACGCCAGAAGGGCGCAGGTGAGTGTCAGGAAAAATTTTCTAAAAAATGTTTTCATCTATTTTGGGTCCTTGAGTCCAGTAAGGGGTGGTTGGGGCTGGGTGGGTGAGGGATGCCTCAGGTTCAGACTGCGTTGTCCCCTTTCTCTTCGGTGCGGATCCGAATGGCCTCGGTGACTTCGGAAACGAAGATCTTGCCGTCGCCGATTTTGCCGGTCTTGGCGGCTTTGATAATGGCCGCGGTGGCCTCGTTCACCTTGGTATCTGATACCACGAGCTCGATTTTGATCTTGGGCAGGAAATCGACCGTGTACTCACTGCCGCGGTAAATCTCGGTGTGCCCTTTCTGGCGACCGAAGCCCTTGACCTCGGAGACGGTCATCCCCTCGATGCCTACGTCATGGAGGGCGTCTTTGACCTCCTCGAGTTTGAAGGGTTTTATCACTGCTTCGATTTTCTTCATGTGTGTTATTTCCAGTTACTGAAGGGGGCCTGTGGGCACCTCTTCATGGTGTTAATGCGGTGCCGGAGAATTCGGCTCGACCCGCAGGAGTTTGTTTTCCTGAGTGTCTACCATTTCGGCTTAAAACCCTGGAAGCAGCAGGGATGCCATCCACGTTTTCGCTCTGGTTTATCAGGCGAAAACTATGGAAAGGCTGGAAAACCCCCTCGTGATTTCCACCCGTCGTTTTCGAGTCGAAAGCGAGGGGTGGTTCTTTTTGACCAGTAAGGTGAAAAAGGGCAGGGAGGCTGTGCAGAAACAGAATTTGAGTCCGTCAGGCCCCGTGATGGGGCGAGCGGTCTTTGATCAAGGCTTGGGAGGCAACGACGGACCCAAGAGCAAAACGGTGCTGACGATCACAACCCAGGCGACTGCATCGAGCCACAGCCCGTGACGCATCATGGCCTTCAGAGGGATGCAGCCCGTTCCGTAGGCCATGGCATTGGGCGCAGTGGAAACTGGTAACAAGAAGCCCATGGAGCAGCCTAGGCAGGTGGCCAGGGCGGGCTTGAGGGGATCGATACCCGCTGCCTGTGCAACAGCGATGGCTATGGGCACCACCATGGTGGCCGAGGCGGTATTGGTGGTGGTTTCACTGACGAGGATGCCGACACCGGTGAAGAGTATGGTCAGGCCCACCACCGAATGGCTTTGGAACAGCGCCGCCAAGCCTGAACCAATCCAGTGGGCCAAGCCGGTGGAAAACATTAATTCGCCCAAGCACATGCCTCCGGCAAAGAGGAGGATTGTTCCCCAATCAATGGCTGCGGCGTCCCGCCACTCCAGGGTGAAGGAATCCCGTTGAGAATTGGTGGGCAGGAAGAACATCGCTGAAGCTGCCAGAAGGCCGATGATGCTTTCTGGAGCGTGGGCACCGATCCATAAATAAGCAGGACTCGACGATCCTCGGTCATCCAAAGCCGCGATGAGCCCGGGCAAGATCCACAAGGCCACTGCCCCCAGGAACACAGCCACCACATTTAACTGCCCTCGGGTCCAACTGCCCAGGCTGGCCCGTTCCGTCTCCAGCCAATCGCGGTTGGTGGACAGGGATACGGTCGGAATCGGGCAATGTCGGCTGAACCGCCAGACCAGAAACCCTGTCAGAACGATGGCAATCGGAAGTCCCAGGCCCATCCACTGGAAGAAGGTGACTTTGTAGCCCAAGAGCCGCTCGATGGCTCCGATCCCGATGAGGTTGGGCGGGGTGCCGATGGGCGTGGCCAAGCCGCCGACTGAGGCCGCGAAGGCGGTGATGAGCATGAGCCCTGCAGCAAATGGCGTGGCTTGATAATTAGTTATTCCTTGGCGAGAGCCCAATTCGGCCAAAATCGACAGGCCGATGGGCAGCATCATGGCCGTCGTGGCCGCGTTGGAGACCCACATGGAAATCACCGCCGTAATGCCTGCGAAGGCGGCGTACAGGCGGGTGGGGCTGGCTCCGACCCAGGGCATCGCCAGCAGCGTGAAGGCAAAACGTCGGTTGAGACCATGTTTGAGCATCGCCTCACCCATCATGAAACTGCCCATGAACAAGAAGATGACCGGGTCGGAGAAGGGCTTAAAAACCTCCCGGGCTGAGCCCAGCCCAGCCAGCACGCAGAGTGACGGTGCCAAGAGCGCCGTCGCCGCTAGAGGAATGGCCTCGGTCATCCAAAGTGTCAGCGACATGCCGACGATGGCGAAGAGGTGTCGAGCCGGAACGGACAATCCCGGAAATGGAATGAACCACAGCACGACCAAAACCATCGGGGCCAGGTACCAACCCACACGTTTACGCAGGCGCTCAAAACGTTCCTCGGCCGGTGACATGTTGGTACTCAGGGCGAGGTCTTGGGTGGGTAGCGACATGGGTCAAAGGAGGGAGCCTGAGCATCTTGACGGGATGCCTTGAGAAGGGGACCCAGCCGGCCACCTGTCAATGCGGGGATCCGAAGCAGTAGACGAAGCCGTCGTCGCAACCGATGACGATGTGGCCATCCACCACGGCGGGGGAACTTTGCACGGGTTGGCCTAGTTCATAATTCCAGCGCTCCTTGCCGTCGGCCAAAGAGACGATGTAAAGCCGTCCGTCGTCGGACCCGACAATCACGCGGTCGCCGGCCACCACCGGGGAACTTTCCACCTTGCCCCGGGTCTGGAAGGTCCAGACCGGCTTGCCGTCGGCCCGTTGGATGCAGTGGAGGCGTTTGTCGCGGCTGCCGATCAACACGCGGTCGGTGGTCACCGCCGGCGAGGACATGAAGGGGAAGGCCCGGTCGCGGTACTTCCAAAGGATCTTCCCCTCCTCGACATCGACGCAGAGCAATTCGTTTTCGTAGTGGCCGACGTAGAGAAGGTTGCCTTCCATGGCCCCGGAGGCCGCGATGTACGCGCCGGCTTCGATCTCCCGCAATTTCTTACCGCCGATCACATCGACCACATGGACGATGGCGTCGCAGCCGCCGAAGGCGGTTCGCCCGCGGGAAATGGCCGGCGAGCCATTGATGTAATTGCCCGTCTCGTAGACCCAGTTCGATTTTCCGGTGGTGGCCTCGAGGCTGTAGAGCCGGAAGTCGTAGCCGCCGACAAGGATGTTGGTGGAGGTTCCGTTGGTGCCGGTGATCCAGTTGGCGCTGCTCTTGATCTTGTCGTCAAAGCCCTGGCTCCACAGTTTGGCCCCGGTCTTGGCATCGAGGGCGAAGAAGTTGGTCAGGGTGTCACCGATAAAGACACGGCCGTCGAGGACCAGGGGCGACGCCTCCACTGGCCCGCCGGTTCGGAAAGACCAACGTTTGCTGCCGTCTGAAAGCGAAAGGCAGACCACGTTGGAATCGGCCGATCCAATAAAGACGGCCCCTTCGACGATGGCGGCGGTGGCACTGACCGCACCGCCGGTCTTGAAACGCCACTTCAGCACCGGTGCCTCCGGGATGCGCGCCGGGCTGACCCCGCTCTGGGCCGGATCGCCCCGAAACATCGGCCAAGAGTTCCCCGTGGCGGCATGAAGGCCACCGAGACCTTCGGCACCAAGAGTAATAGCCATGACCAGAAGGGCGATGCGGATCATGGGTGCAAGGTTCGGTGATTGCTCCAGGAAGGCAATGCAGAGACGCAGGGTCCGACGGATTGGCCCATGGGATGCAGTGGGGAAATTTGAAACGTCTCATTTCCAGGTCGGCTGAAGGTTCTCGACCGGCCTCAAGCGCCTTAATACAACCCTTCCTCGTTGGACCAAAGCCCCCTAACCTTCGGGAGTCGTCATGGCGTCTGACCTCTTTCCCGATACGATCCTCATCCGGCCCGACATTCTGAGTCGGCTCGATTTTGCCGTGCTCTTCGGCAACACCGCTCCCGTCGAACTGGAGTTGGGTGCGGGGGATGGCTCCTTCCTGCTCCAGTATTCTGCGGCTCATCCGGAGGTGAATTTTCTGGGTGTGGAACGACTATTTGGCCGACTGCGAAAGATCGACCGGAAGGGGCGACGTCAGGGATTGAAGAACCTCCGTGGGTTGCGCATAGAGGCGACCTACCTCATGGACTGGATGATCGCTCCGGCCTCACTGTCGGCGATTCATGTATATTTTCCCGATCCCTGGCCCAAGAAGCGGCATCACCGTCGCCGCCTGATTAATCCCGCCTTCGCCGCACTGGCCGCTCAAAGCCTCAGGCCCGGGGGGCGATTCCATTGCCGCACCGATGACGCTTCGTACTTCGATCAAATGCTGGAGGTCTTCAATGGAGCCTCGGAACACTTCCTCCCCGGCCATGAACCCGAGGGCTTGTTAGAGGTGAAGACGGACTTTGAGCGGGAGTTCAATGCCCAGGGAATTCTCACTCGACACGCGACTTGGGTGCGGCGCTGACTGGGGACTACCCCATGAGCGTCGCGCCGCGAAGAGTCTTGCTGATCCGTAATCCATCGTCGGCCTCATCTCGGCTGCAGACCGACCGTTTGGAGCGATTCGTGGCCTGTTTGGCCGAGGGCGGGGTTCATTGCGATATTCGAATCACCGAATACGCCGGTCATGCGCTGGAATTGGCGCGCACCCATGCGGCCGCATTCGAGTGCGTCATCGCCGCTGGCGGTGATGGAACGGTGCATGAGGTGGCGAGTGGGCTGATTGCTGGAGGTTCCCGAGCCGCACTCGCGGTGGCCCCGTTCGGACGTGGCAATGACATCGCCCAATTGGCGGGAGTGTCCGGATCGCTTGGTCGGGACGATGAGGCAGCGATTCGAGCGATCCTGGAGCCCAAGCCGGTGACCCTCGACACGATTCGGGTCACGTGGCGCGAGAATCCTTCAGCGGGCACGGAGTCCGGAGGCGCTGCGGCCGAATCGATTGAGCGGGTTCGCCATGCCATCCTTTTCGGCGGGGTGGGTTTCGTTGGCGAATTGCTCCGCAAGACCACGCCAGCGACGGTGAAATGGTTCGGCCCCCGATGGTGTTACTCGGCAGGTTTTTTTCGGGCGCTGTTCTCGTTCCGGCCCCCGGTGCTTCGGGTTCGTTCGGAGCAGGGTGAGCAGGTTCTTTCCAATGCGGTGGCAGTGGTGGTTGGCAATGCTCCCTTCGCCGGCGGTGGGTTAATGCGTATCGGACCGGGAGCCTCAATGACCGACGGGGTCTTAGAGTTGACCTTGATCGAGGCGGTCGGGCGCTGGGCATTGGCTCTTCAATTCTTGCGCCTGCTGCGCGGCACCCATGTCCGTCACCGGCAAGTCCGGTTCTTTCGAGGGCAATGGTTGGAGGTGTCCGCAGATCCGCCGCAACCTCTTGCGTTGGACGGCGAACTCCTGGGAACCAGCCCGGTGCGTTTCGAAGTGAACCCGCGCTCCTTGACCTTGCTGACGGGACCTTCGTCGGTGATGTGATGGGGTTTAAATTCGCCGCACGGGCAAATTTGGCGGGATCCAGCGCGGATTAGTGCGCCGGGAGCAACGGCTGCAGCAAATCGGATATCTCCGCAGCCCCGGTGTCATTGAGGTGGTCGTCGTCGGTGTAGAAGAATCGGCGTCCCTCGGCATAACGGACCGATCCATCTTCCCGGTAGAAACGGGAGGCGCTGTCCACGATTCGGAGGTTTGGGAAGCGCTCCTGCAGGCGCTGTAAAATCCGCACGCTCTCCCTGCGGTAGGGTTCCTGGGCATTGGGAAGAATGCGGGGCATCGACTCGTCTGTCCCGCGCCGCCAATGGACCCACCCCCGAATATTTTCATTTTCGCCGACTCGCAGAACGGGGACTTGGGTCACCAGAATGACTGTCCGCGCCAAGGGACAAACCTCCTCCAAGAATGCGCGGAGATCCCGCTCCAGATCTTTGCCAGACCAGGCATCCCATCGATCGATGACTAAGAGCGTCTCCGGCCGCCATTCGCGGAGATACCGGCGTCGGGCCTCATCGAAGGCGGCCCCGTCGTCGCGTCCCGGGAAGAGCGGGCTACCCTCATTCACAAACAGGGCTGGAATGCCATTGCCTGCGCTCAGGAAAGCGACCGGAACCCGGCGTTCACGGCACAAGTCATCGATCACTTTCGAATACATCAGCGCATGGGAACTGCCGAAAACAACAACCCGGGGTGTGATCGATTCTCCCGAAGTCCTGAGTCCGCCGGTACGCCACGGTTCAGGGGGTTGGTCGGCTGGGGGAACGGGGATGCGGCAACCCCAGTAGCGGGAGGATTCGCTCCAGTGGGGATCTTGGGGCGTCGAGCAGTCGTAGAGGCGACCTGAGAAGGTCATGGGCTCGAAGCGATGGTCGGGATCCACCTCGGAATGCCGATACCACGACAGCACGCAGAGAACGGTCGTGAGGCCCATTCCACCGGCCAGCCAGGCCAAGCGTCTCGGGCGGCTTCGGTTGGAATCCCGTAGGGGCTTTTCTACCCAGCGATACGCCGCGTAGGCCGTTCCCACGCTCAAAATTCCTCCGGCCACTGCGCCGGCGGTCTCCGGCAGGTTGCGGTAGTTGGCCTGGAGTCGGCCTAGCACGATGAGCGGCCAATGCCAGAGGTAGAGCGAGTAGGACATCAGGCCCAGTCTGACAAGCGCTGGCCACGACAGCGCCCGGGTCAGGGGATGGGTGGGTTCTTGGAGGCTAACCAGCACGCAGGCCGTGCCCACGGTGGGAATTAAGGCCATGGCCCCGAGTGACGAATCAGCATGGGGCACAGCCACCAGGCTGCCCAGGACAAGGGTCAGACCGATCCAACCGGTGGCGCGTGGTAGTCGACGGGCGACGGGCGACGACCGTGCCCATTGCGCCGCCGCTGCACCCAGCAGGAGTTCCCAAGCGCGGGTGGGCAGCAAGTAGAAGGTTCCGGACGGATGGTGTCGCGAACCGTGGATCCACAGGGCCAGGCTCAGGACGGCAGGCACCACGAGACTGCCGAGGTTCACCCAGCGTTTGCGGTGCAGCAGGAAGAGTAGGGCAGGAAAAAAGAGATAGAATTGCTCCTCGATGCCCAGGCTCCAGAAGTGGGTGAGCGGGGCGCTTTCAGCGGCATCGCCCCAGTAGCTCCCGAGGTATTTCCATACGAAGAGATTGGAGAGGTTTGCCAGCGTGAAGAGGCCGTGTAGCCCCGGCTGGATGGCCGAATTGGGAGGCAGGCAGAGGTTCCAAAGCACCAGCGTGACGCCAAGGGTCAAGGTGGCGTTGGGCAGGAGCCGCAAGGCGCGACGCAAATAGAATTCAGGGAAGGAAAATCGGCCCGACTCGAGGTCGGCTGAGACGATTCCGTGGATGAGGAAGCCTGAGAGGACAAAGAAAGCATCCACCCCCAGGAACCCGCCGGGCAGCAACGGCGGGTGCAGGTGAAAGAGCCACACCCCCAGGACGGCGATGCCCCGCAGGCCGTCGAGGGCCGGATTGTAACCAGATTTGCGCGGGGTGTCGGACATGGGTGGAGGTCGCGGGAGGATTGAGAGCGGTGAACGCGTCAACGTCCCTTGCGGTCCCGGCGCTGCAATTCGCGCAGTGGTCGCCAACCGATCCGGACAATCTTCTCTCGCTCCACGACGGCCTTGAGATCGGGATCACGGGTGAATGCCTCGAATTCCTCGGTGCGGGTCTTCCAACTGCCAGTGATGGCCTTCAATTCATCGGTGGCCATGCCGGCATGAATGTAGAGTTCGGTCACACCGGGTTTGAGGTCGGCCAGCTTCCGCATCCAATAGCCTTTGACGTCCTTGGGTTCGTCTTGGAGGTCCTCGTACACGAAGGCATCGGGGAACACGATACCCTGGGCTGCAAAGGTCGCGCGCTGGGTGGAGCCGCCCATTTTGGCCAGAGTGGCCTGCGAGGCCATACGGACGGGCAGGTCGAATTCTACGGCCAGCTTGAGGTACTGTTCCACGTAGGCGGCATTGAGCTGCAGCGTCCCCATGTGGGAGTCGAGGTGGGTAACATCGACTCCCCCAGCCAGGGCCTGGCGGACTTGGGCCCGGGCCTCGAGGTAGGCCTCCTGAGGCGTGCCCTTGGCATAAACTTGTTGCACGGCCTGCCACAAGTAGCCGTCGGGGTCGATGAGGCCCGGAACCTCGGAGCGCGGGGCGACCGGACCCCAGCGATAGAATCGCCATTCCGAGGTCTGGGTCAGGTGCAGACCGAAGTCCTTTTCCGGGTGTGTTTTGGCGTAACTCACCATCTCGGGGAACCACGGGCAGGGGACCATTAGCGTGGCGCTGGTCATCAGGCCTTTTTCGAGGCACTCGATGGTTGCCAAGTTGGCCGTGTGGCACATTCCGCAGTCGTCGCCGTTAATAATCAGGAGCTTGGCGTCCGCCGGGTAGCCCAGGCGGATATTTAACGGGGTCTCGGCCCCGGTCAGCCCGCAGGCCAAACCGAGCATCGCAGCAAATGATGGGATCCAGCGCATGACCGCAAGGTCGTACCCGGGTGGGCTTGCTTAGGACAGTGCTTTCGCCGATAGGGTTGGGCCTTGGATCCCTGCGTTCCCGCTCGTGCCGACCGGCAACCGGGTTCGATTCCTGCCGGGGCTGCGGAGCCGCAACTGTTCTCGCCGAGTTTCAGAGTTTCAGCCTCAGCCCTTTACCCGGGCCGCGTCGGGGTGGGATTTATAGAACTCGTCGAGGGGGAAGCATCCGCTGACCAGACCATTGCGGGGACCGGTGGTGCATTCGCTGAAGGTGCGACAAACTTGGCGGCGTTGAAGGGGGCGTCCGGCTTGGATGTCTGCGGGCAGGTCCGGATAGCTCAGGACCATTCGGCCTAATCCGACGACATCCACATGACCGGCGGCGATTTGCGCTGAGGCGACGGCCGGGAGCCATTCCTGAAGGTAGGTGTAGGCCGAACCCACCAGGACCAGATTTGGGAACGCAGCCTTGGCTCGGGCCACGGCCTCGATCTGGCGCGCCACGCCGATGAGTGGATCTTCTGGAGGCAAATAGCCATCGCTCGGCGGAGTCATGGCCGGGCGCTGGAGGTGCGGGTTGTAATAGGGGCTGGCGGCAGTGAGGCAAACCAGTCGGACACCCAGTGATTCCAGCAACGCCAAGAAGGCGAAGGGTTCCGAGAGATCCATCTCGAGGGCGTTGTCCGGATTAGCCCCGAAGGCGTAAGAATAGGGGCCGGACCACGGTGTGGGAGTGCCGATGCCGTCGGGTCCTTTCTGGAAAGGGAAGCTATCGAAAAGACTCAGGCGGACCCCAATGGCCAGGCCGGGGGCGTCGCGGCGGATGCCGGCGACGGTGTCGGTGAGGAAGCGGGTCCGGTTCGCGAAGGAGCCCCCGTAGCGGCCGGGCCGGGTGACCGCAGAGAGGAACTCGTGGCCCAGATAACCGTGGCAGTGCTTGATGTCCACGAAGTCGAAGCCCGCTCGCTGGGCCCGGACAGCCGCGGTGACCATGTCGGCGACGAGGTCGTCTACCTCGGTGTCGCTCAAGACGGATCGGTCGTCGGTGATGCCGAATCGGGCATCGAGCAGGGGGTGGCGGTAGGCGATCCGCGGCTCGAGGCGGACCTTGTCGTTGGGTCGGGCGAAGCGGCCTGAGTGCGTGAGTTGAAGGCCCACCAGCAGGTCGCCGTCTTGGCCATGCCGTTCTCGATGGGCCGCCACGAGTTCGGCTCGCAGCACCGCTAGATCAGGGACGTTGGCCTCAGAAAGAAGCAGTTGATGCGGGTTGGCTTTTCCGTCTGGGCGCACGGCCACGGCCTCGCCGCCCCAGATGAGTTTGGCCCCGCTTTCTCCAAAACGCCGCCAGCGCCGTCGAACCAAGTCGGTCGGTTTTCCGTCCGGGGTGCCGTCCCAGCCTTCCATGGGCAGGATGGCCCAACGGTTGCCGATGGGTTTGGGCACACCTATGCCTGCCGGGATCACGCGGCCCAGCACCGCGGGTCGGGCTGTGTCATCGACGGGCAGGGGGTGTCCAAGTCCTGCGAGCCGCTGGCGCAGGTCCTCGGCGCTCTTGAGGATCGCTAGTTTTGGGAATCGGAACGGAGTTGGGGCGGACATGGAAGTGGGGTCAGAATGTTCAATGCATCAGGGCAGCAGCAGCGAGCAGGAGTAGGCCGGAGATCGGAAGAGCGT
>JAPLUF010000407.1 GCA_026397755.1 Verrucomicrobiota bacterium | reverse complement strand
CTTCTCGCCCCACTTCACAGAACCGGTTTCCAGGTCCACGCAGCGAAGTTCCTGATTCGCTTTTTTGTACCCGGCCGTCTCGTGTCCGTAGAGCATCCCGTCCAGCAGCACCGCGGTTCCGGTGAACGTCGACAGGTTCCGGTTCTTCCACACGCGTTGAGCGGACCCGCCTGAGACCTTCAGCAACTCGCCGCCATCGTCGCCGGAACTGATGAAGACACGGTCGCCGATGACCACTGGATCCGAGCAATGAGTCTTGTATCCCTGGCCGAAGGCGGAGGTCCACTTCTTCCGGCCATCCTTCGGGTCCACGGCGACCAGTTTCTCGGACATGAAGAACAGCGCCGTCGGTTGCCCTCCGAACTGCGTCACCACCGGAGTGGCGAATGTCATGTCCTTCCCGTTGCCTGAATTCCAAAGCACCCGTCCGGTTCCGGCGTCCAGCGCCACTCCGGCAGGACCATAGGCGATCAGCACCGTCTTCGGATCGGCCAGCACCGGCGACCCCGAGACGCCCCAGTCCGACAGCTTCGCGCCGATCTGTTTCGCCAGATCGACCTCCCACTGGACCTTTCCGGAGGCGGCGTCCAAGCAGAGGGTCCGACCCGTCTTGCTCACCGTGAACACCCTCCCACCCGCGACCACGGGCGTCGCATTGGGGCCGCCTTCGTACATCTTGTTGCCCAGTTTTTCTTCGTAGGAATACGCCCACAGGACCTTGCCCGTGGCGGCATCTAGGCACCGCACGGAGTCCTGCCCGTCCGCCCAGCCGGCGGTGAATACCCGGTCGGCCGACATGGCCACGGTCGAAAAGCCGACGCCCGCGCTCGCGGTCCAGAGTTTAGCCGGTCCGGTGGTGCCCCAGTTGGAACTCCAGTTCGTTTCCTGGGAGATACCGTTCCGTTCCGGTCCCCGCCATGAAGGCCAGTCGGCCGCACGGGTGGTCAGTTCAACTGTCATAGCCGCCACACAGGCCATTTGGAAGGAACGCATCGAAACTCAATGTGCATCGACGCCGGTCGTGTGCAACCTCAGTGACAGAGGATTGCTCGCCCACTCGCCAGTATTCATCCCTGTTCGTCGCTGCCGTCAGTGCCATTCGTTCCTCTCAATCGATTGGCTTCGATGGTTCGCAAACGAACCTGTCATTTCGCTTTTCAGCGATGATTTACCCACCCATGTTGGCCTCACAATGAAGACTGCGCTGTTTGTGTTATGTGCCCTCTCGCTTGCCCTGACATCCCTGCGCGCGGCCAATGATTCCGCGCTCTGGCGAATCGCCGATGATGCCCGCGTCCAGGCCATGATTTCTGGTGATGCGAGCAAGCTCGCCGAGACTTTTTCGGATGAGCTCTTGTACGTTCACTCCAATGGCAAGCCCGACACCAAGGCCTCATTCACCGAGGCGCTCGTGTCCGGTAAATCCAAGTACAACTCCATCACCTACGAACAACGCGAATTCCGTGAAGTGGCTCCTGGGCTTGTCTTGATGAACGGCCGTTGCCGCTTGAATCTCGGTAAGGCAGCCCCCTTTACCGAAGCTCACCTCTCCTTCCTCGCCGCTTACCGACTCGAAAAAGGTGTTTGGCGATTCCTCGCCTGGCAGTCCTGCAAACTGCCGGAGCCCGAGGCTGCAAAGAAGCCCTGAGACCGGAAACCACCTTGGGCGACCGAGCGTTCAGCGGGGAGCGTCCAAAGGAAGCGGTAAATCACTCAGGTTTCCGGTCGAGGACACGCCGGACAGTGGCACTGCTCGCCAATAGACTGGAATAAATCTTTTTCAACCAACCACTCATCGTCGCTCCTGACCCTGAGCACTCCCAAGCCGAGCTCTGGTTCCGGGTCTTAGGTCGCACCGACGCCGGCCGACCTCTTCACCTCAATTTCACCCTCCGCACCAGTAGACTGCGGATCATCTCCGCCCGACCCATGAACCGCAAAGAACGGACCGTTTATGAAACCTACCAACGCTAAAGTCGGTCTCTCCGCCGCGGTGCGGGCCATGGCCGCGACCGACGGAGCCAACTTCGATTGGTCCACCGCCCAAGCGGCCAATTTCCCGAATCTCAAGCCCAGTTCGGAAACGATCTCACTGCGTATGCCCATCTGGATGCTCCACAAGCTCAAGACCCGGGCCAACCAGCGCGGGGTCCCCTGCTACCGGCATCAACAAGGCCTCTTCATTATCGCCGCCCATCTCGGCACCCAACAGCACCGCCGGAACCCCCAGAACCTCTTCGACTGCCGCTTCGAACTCTTCGTCAAACTCAACGACGAGGGATACTCCCCATCGGAAATCCGACAATTGATCCGCCTGATCGACTGGTTGATGCCCCTGCCCGATGACCTTAAGATCCAGTTCAGAAACCAACTCCAGCAACGCCTACCCGACAAAACTATGCCCCACATCACCCTCTTCGAAGAACTCGCCCTCAAGGAGGGTCTTGAGAAAGGCATCATCCAAACCAGCCGCGAGGCAATTCTCGATGTTCTCGACACCCGGTTCGGCGAGGTGCCTGACTCCGTACGCGAGCAGGTCAACGCCCTGTGCAGCGAGCCTACCCTGAAAGATCTCCTTCGCCGAGCCGTTCGGGCGTCCAGCCTTGACGAATTTTCAATGACTCTGTGATTCACCCAGAACAGTGATCCCAAGACCCACCCCGCCCTGTGAGGGCACCGGGCCTACAAACTGCAGGTGCCGACCAGTACTCAGTTACCGGTCAAATTTCCCTCCCCGTAGGCCAGCGTCCCCCGACCGGGCGTCACCCGGCCTTACCCGCCTTCGCGGCCTTTCCGGGGCCACCCACCTCCCGGTAGGGATCGAGTCCTCTCGGTCCATTTCTTGCCTAACCCAGATGCAGGGGGGATGGACGGTGAGACACCATCCCTACCAGATGCAGGGGGGATGGACGGTGAGACTCCATCCCTACCAGATGCAGGGGGCTGGACGGTGAGACACTACCCCTATCAACTGTCGCTTCGATGAAAGGCTCCACTAAAAATCGCGGGAGTAGCCCGCGAGCCAACCGCCATCGACAGGGATAATAGCGCCGTTGAGGTAGGAACTCTCGGGGGCAGCGAGAAAGAGGACGGCGTGGGCAATCTCTTCGGGCTGGCCCGGTCGGCCAAGCGGTACGTGGGAGAGCATGGCCTGGACGCGATCGTTGAACTGGCCGTTCTCGCCATAAAAGAGCTGCTTGGTGCCTTCACTGAGAATGGAGCCAGGAGCAATGCAGTTGGTGAGGATGCCTTGCGAACCGAGCTCGATGGCCATCGTGCGGGTGAGGTTGACGACACCTGCCTTGGCCGCGGTGTAGGCACACTGGAGCCGAGCCGGGACCAGACCCATGACAGAGGAAATATTGATGATGCGCCCGGATCTGTGCAGGAGCATCTGGCGGGAGGCGGCTTTGCTGACGAGGAAAAGACCGGTGAGGTCTACGCGGAGGATGCGGTCCCATTCCTCGGCCGGAAAGGAATCGATAGTCACGCGGTGTGCCATGGTGTTGATGCCTGCGTTGTTGACGAGAATGTCGAGGCGCCCGTGGGCGTCGATAATCTGACTCATGGCCCACTCGACCTCTTTTTCGTCGGTCACATCCATGCGAAGAGCCATCGCTCCGGGAGTGGCCTCGGCGAGTCGGCGTGCGCCTTCAAAATTAATATCGGCGTAGACGACTTTGGCGCCATTGGCAGCGAGCGAGGCGCAAATGGCCTGACCGATGGCACCGGCGGCACCGGTGACGAGGGCCACCTGATCTTGAAGTTGGACGTTCATTGCCTGGGTAAAAACTAAACGACGCCCTGGAAGGGCTGTTCAATGAGTTGGCGGAGGGTCAGCAGGAAGCGTGCGGCGGCAGCGCCATCATTCACACGATGGTCGAAGGTGAGGCTGAGCGTGAGCCGGTCGCGCGCGACGAAGGTGCCGTCATCGAGGGGCACGGCCTCCCGTACGATGGCACCAATACCCAAGATGGCGGATTCGGGAGGGTTAATGACCGGGGTGAAGGCCTCGACCCCGAGGCTGCCGAGGTTGCTGAGCGTGAAGCAGGCGCCGTGCATGTCGATCGCGGCGAGTTTGCCCGCACGGGCCTCGGCGATGAGCTTCTGTGATTGGGTGGCAACCTGAGTGAGTGTGGCAGTGTCCACGGCGCGGATGACGGGGACGAGAAGGCCGGCCTCGGTATCCACAGCGATGCCGATGTGAATGCTTTCAGGGAGCAGCAAGTGATCGCCCGCCCATCTCGCCGCGAGCATGGGATGCTGTCCGAGTGCGGCGGCAGTGAGCACGAGGAAGATGTCGTTGATCGTGGGGATAACGGCAATGGACTGCTGGTCAGACGGAGAATTGGATTTGAGTCGCCGGCGCAGCGCGAGCAACTCGGTGGCATCGCACCGTCCAGTGATGGTCACAGGAACGGTGGTTTGTCGACTGTGCATGAGCCGCGCAGCGATAGATCTGCGCATTGCCGTGAGCGGCACCGATTTCATGCCAACGGAGGACGCGGAGTCGGCGGCGGCGAGAACATCGCACTCTCGGATGCGCCCTCCCTGGCCGGAGGGAGACAGCGTGGAGAGATCAACGCGGTGCTGCATGGCGGCACGGCGGGCACGCGGAGAAGCGGGGTGGCCCGCCGTGGCACGAGGCAGGGTTTCTCCCGTGGATTCAGCGAGCCCATTGGCCTGCGGCTCGGCTAATTTTATCTGCGGATCCTCCGTATTTGCACCGGACCTTTGCGGCACGGTTCCGGGAGCAGATTCGCCTTTGGACAACAGGTAACCCAGAACTTGCCCCACTTGCACAAGGTCACCGGGCTTGGGGCCGTTGGAGGGAATGTAGAGAATTCCGGCGTCAATGGACTCGATTTCCTGAGCGGCTTTGTCGCTCTCGAGTGTAAAGAGCGGCTCGCCCTCTTGGATAAGGTCTCCGTCTTTTTTCAACCAATCGAGGAACTTGCCTTCCTCCATGGACCACCCGAGACGCGGTAGTTGAATTTCGATGGGCATGACTATGCGCGGTGAGGTTTTTGGGCCCCCTCTAAATTCGAGGAAGCGGGATACGATGGCTGAATGCTCATGATCACTCGGCGTGGAGACTGCGGATCGCGTTGGCGATGGCCTCAACATTCGGCACCACCGCGGCCTCCAAGGTTGGACTATACGGTGTGGGAGAGGGTTTGCCGTTGAGGCGGCGGATAGGAGCATCCAGGTCGTCGAATCCGCGATCGGCCAGTTGGGCAGCAATCTCGGCACTAATGCCGCAGTGCGCGAAGTCTTCATCCACGATCAGGAGGCGTCCTGTCTTGGCAACAGAGCGCAAAATGGTGTCCACGTCGAGCGGGGCCACGGTACGCGGGTCGATGAGTTCTACCGAGATGCCTTCGGCGGCGAGGGTTTCACAGGCCGCAAGCGTCTTGTGCACCATCAGCGCGAGTGCGACGACGGTGACATCGCTCCCTTCGCGGACGACGGCGGCCTTACCGAAGTCGATGAAATATTCTTCCTCAGGCACCGGTCCCTTCACCGACATGAGCTCGCGATGTTCGAGGAACAGCACGGGATCGTCACAGGTGAGCGCGGTCTTGAGTAAGCCTTTTGCATCACGCGGTGAGGACGGCACCACGACTCGCAATCCTGGGAAGTGCGCGTACATCGAGTAGTAGCTGCCGCTGTGATGGGTGGCCGCCGCATGGCCGATACCAATGCATCCCCGCAGGAGCACGGGCATCTTGAGTCGCCCGCTGCTCATGTATTGCATCTTGGCGATTTGGTTGACGATCTCGCCGACCGAATCGAGCACGAAGTCAGCGAACATGAAGTCCACCACGGGCCGCGTGCCGGTCATCGCCGCGCCCCCCGCCAGACCCACGAAGCCCCGTTCGCAAATAGGCGTGTCACGCAACCGCGCCGCTCCATGCGCTGCAAACAGGCCACTGGTCGTGGCAAAGTTGCCGCCGCGCACACCGATGCCTTCGCCCATGACAAAGATCTTGGGATTGCGCGCCATCTCTTCCGTCAACGCCTCAAGGGTGGCCTTCATGAAGGTGAGCTCGCGCGTGGCCGAGGAGGTAGACGGTGCCTCCCGATGCGGTGCACTTGTAGACACAGCGTAGACGTGGGTGGTGGCGCTCTCAGCGGTGGGATACGCGCTTTTTTCAGCAAAATCATGCGCCGCTTCGGTGAGTGCGGCGACCTCCTGTTCGATGGAGTCCAGCTGAGCATCGCTTGCGAGTCCGTTCTCTAGGAGGTGCTTTTTAAGTCGAGCGATCGGGCATCGTGTCCTCCATTGCTCCACGTCTTCCCGGGTACGATAAGTGAAGTCGCCCATGCCCTCGGCGTGCGCCCGGGTACGGTAGGTCTTGCATTCGATGAGCGTGGGGCCGCCGCCGTCCCGTGCGCGCTTCACGGCCTCGCAGGCGGCGGCTTCAACGGCGAGCACATCGTTGCCATCCACTTCGATGCTGGCCATGCCATAGGCGGCGCCCCGAGCTGCAACGCTGGAATTGCCTGCAACACTGGCGAAGGGAACTTCTGTGGCGAACTGATTGTTCTCGCAGACGAACAGGACCGGGAGTTTCCAGATGCTCGCCATGTTCAGTCCTTCGTGGAATGCGCCGTTATTTGCAGCACCATCGCCGAAAAACGCGACACCCACCTGGCCGCTCTTGAGGATCAAGGAACTGTAGCCCGCACCGGCCGCTTGCAAGATGCAGGGACCCACAATGCCGCTGGTACCCATCATTCCGATCTCGGGCGCAAAGAGATGCATGGAACCCCCGCGACCGCGTGAGCAGCCCGTTTCGCGACCAAACAGTTCAGCCATGAGCTGCCCGGGCTCCATCCCTTTTGCCAGTGCATGACCGTGACCCCGGTGCGTGCTGAAAATGGCGTCATCGCTGCGCAGGTGCGCGCACACACCCGTCGCGATGGCCTCTTGTCCAACATAGGTGTGGCAGGCCCCGTGGATGAGTCCGCGCTGATGCGATTTCGCCAGACGCTCCTCCACCATCCGGATAATGAGCAGGGTTCGGTAGAGTTGAAGGGGGGATGATTTGTTCGTGTGGGGACTCATGCGGTTTTGGGCTTGAGACGCAGAAAGCTAATGATAATGCCACCGACGATGAAGCAGGCAGCGAGGAAATGGAGGCACTGCGTCTCGCTGAAGCCGTTCGTACGCAGCCAACCGGTGGCGTGGTTGCCGAGATAGCCTGCGAGGTTCGCTCCCATGTTAATTAAACCCGTGGCCACTGCAGCGGCGGAGGCGGTGAGAGTGAGCGATGGAAGCGTCCAAAAGGGCGAAATCCAGAAAAATGCTCCGAGTGCGGTCAAGCAGAGCCATGCCATTTGAGTGCCGAAGCCTTGGCCAGGAATGGTGCTGCACATGAGAAAAATACCCGTGGCGATCATGCCGCCCGCCGCATGCCATTTGCGATCCCCCGTTCGGTCGGCGCTCTGGCCCGAGATGATGACGCTGAGGATGCCGCAACTGTAGTAGAGGCCGCTGTAAAAGAGCGTCATTTGATCGGAGCCACCGGAGAGATTTTTTACCGTGGTTGGCAACCAGAAGTTGAGGGCATAGCCGCCGCTGTTACCGATCATCACGCCGAAGACGAGCGTCCACACCGCGGGCAAACGCAGCGCCTGCCAGACGGAAATTTTTGCGGTCGCTTCTTTGGCCGTGGCTTCAGCGGCAAGTACCCCCTCCAAATAATCTCGCTCGGCCTGCGTCAGCCATAAGGCATTTCTTGGCCGATCGGTGAAACAAACCAGAACGACGCCTCCCAGCAGCACTGCAGGCAGTCCCTCAATGATAAAAATCCACTGCCAGCCATCGAGCCCGAACCAGTTCACATCCAACAGCATCAACGACACCGGCGCACCGAGCGCGAGACTCAACGGCACGGCCACCAGCAATCCCGACAACGCCCGCGAGCGGTCTCTCTGCGCAAACCAGTGTGTGAAATACACGATGATGCCGGGGAAGAATCCTGCCTCGGCCACGCCAAGAACAAATCGCGCCCAGTAAAATTGCGACGGCGTCTTTACGAAGGCCATGGCCGCCGAAATCAAGCCCCAGGTAATGAGAATGCGAGCAAACCACTTCCGCGCGCTCCACCGCTCCACGAGTAACGCACCGGGAATCTCAAGAAAGAGGTAACCAATAAAGAACACACCAATGCCGAAGCCAAACACCTCGTCGGAAAACCCCAAGGCCTTTCCCATCCGCAGCTTGGCAAAAGCCACGTTCGCGCGGTCGAGGTAGGAAACGATATAAAGGACAACAACCAGCGGCAGGATCCTCCATGCGACTTTGCGTCGTAGTGCGATGGGGTCGACGGCGGAGGGGTTCATGGAGCGCTGGGTAGAGAGGATGGTCCGACTAAACGATCGACTCGGCCACGACGGGATTGGTCAGCGCACCAATCTTCTCGATGTCGATGGTCACGGTGTCGCACGGCTGCAAGAAGACAGGAGGCTTCATGGCAAATCCGACGCCTTGGGGTGTTCCGGTGAAGAGGACGGTGCCCGGAAGCAGCGTGGTGCTGCCGCTGAGGAATTCGATGAGTGTGGGCACGTCGAAGATCATGTCGTTGGTGTTCCAGTCCTGCATCGTCTTGCCATTGAGGAGTGTCTCGATGCGCATGGTTTATTGAGGTGAGTGAGGGTGGAAATTGTGGGCTTCTATTTTCCCGCGGTATAGCCGCCATCGACGGTCATGGCGCTGCCGGTGACAAAGGAGGCCGCATCGCTGGCAAGGTAGAGCGCGGCAGAGGCGATCTCCGACGGGGCCGCCATGCGCTTCATGGCGTGCGGCGCCTCCATCTGGCGGAGATAATCGTCGGGGTTGTCATACTGACGTAGCATTTCATCCACGAATGGGGTGCGAACGCGACCCGGGCAGATGCAATTAATGCGCACGCCCTGGGTGCCCAGATCCATTGCCATCGATCGCGTCATTCCGACGACGGCGTGTTTCGTGGTGGTGTAGGCGAAACGGGCCTCCATGCCCATCAAGCCGGCGATGGAAGCGATGTTTACAATGGACCCGCTGCGCCGAGCGATCATGCCGGGCAGTACGGCCCGCGAGAGTTGATAGATGCCGAGGACATTCACCTTCCACAGTCTGTCCAACTCTTCGTGCTTAGTGGTCAGAATGGTGCCGACATGCCCGACACCTGCATTGTTTACGAGCACATCGCAGCGTCCGCACTCGTCCGTCACCCGCTGCACCGCGGTACGGCACGCCGTCTCGTCACTCACATCCAGGAGGAGCGGTTTTGCGCGATGTCCCCGTTCGCAAATCCGCGAGGCCGTTTTCTGCGCGGCGGCTTCGTCGCAGTCGGTGGCAAACACCAATGCTCCAGCTTCAGCGAAGCATTCTGCGATGGCAGCTCCGATGCCGGAACCCGATCCGGTGACGAGGACGATTTTGTCTGTCAGAGTTATCATGCTGAAGGATGGAGTCGTAGCCTTTCGGCGGCCTCGCGGTGGGTCTTCTCGAACAAGGGGACACTGGCGGGTTGCTTCAGGTCTTGGTCGAACGTCGGGATCATCTGCCTCATTCGCTCCAGGCCTTCGGAACAGCCTAGCAATTGCGGAAGACAGTTCTGAACGACCTCGAGCGCGATGTTCACCGCGACCGATGCTCCGGGCGAGGCACCCAACATCGCCGCGATTGAGCGGTCGGCGGACGAAAACACCTCGGTGCCGAAAGACAATTTGCCGTGATCTGCCCTCTTGATGGCCTGCACGCGGACACCGGCCTGCACGAGCCTCCAGTCTTCCAATCGGGCATTGGGATAAAACTCGCGCACCGCCGCCATGCGGTGCTCCCGGCTTTTGAGTCCCTGTGTGATGAGATACTTCACCAGTGGGAGATTCCGCGCGGCGGTCTGAAGCAACGCGCCCAAATTGCCCCCGTGAATCGAGAGGGGCAGATCACTCCAATGCCCTTGTTTGAGGAAACGGGTCGTCCATGAGGCAAACGGTCCGAAGAGCAGTTGGCGCTGCCCGTTGAGCCGCCGCACATCGAGGTGCCCGGCGCCCAGACTGGGCGATGAGGGCGGCGTTAAGCCGTAAACCTTGGAGTCATGTCGGGCACAAATCGAGGGCTCGTCGCAAACAAGCCACTGACCGCCAATGGGAAACCCACCCAGTCCCTCCACCTCGGCGAGACCCGTGGACTGCAGCAAGGGAAGGCTGCCGCCGCCGGCGCCCACAAAGACGAACTTCGCTCGCTGTTTGCGCTCTTCGCCCGAGGCGCTGCATCGCAAGGAGAGATGCCACTCACCCGCACCGCGCTGAAGTCGGGTTACCTTCCATCCGGCTACGATGCCGCACTGCTCCTGATCCGCCAGCCAGCCGCACAAACGGCGGGCCAGCCGTCCGTAGTCTACCTCCGTGCCGTCGCCCGTCGTGGCTGCGACGGGTCCGGGTCCGCGGCCCTCAATGACCAGCGGAGCCCGCTGATGGATCGTCGACGAATCCGTGGTGAACGTCATGCCACGGAAGAAATGATGCTCCGCCATCGCTGCGTGGCGGGCCCGCAAGAAGTCCACGTTCTCTGAGCCCTTCACGAAGCAGACATGCGGCACCGCGTGGATGAAATCCGAGGCGGCTCCCACCATGCCATCGACGGTCACAGAGCCCCAAAATTGCTTCGATTGCTCGAACTGTTCGAAAATCCGCAGCGCTCGGCCAATCGGCACCCGGCCGTCCGGATCTCGAGACGGTGTGTAGCTCATCTCACACAATCCCGCGTGGCCCGTGCCCGCATTGTTCCAGCCGTCCGAGGCTTCAGAGGCCAAGTCCTTGGTAGCCTCAACCACCTGAATACGCAGACGCGGGTCGAGCCGCTTGAGCATCACCCCGAGCGTCGCGGACATGATGCCGCTGCCGACGAGGACGATATCGGGAGCTTCCAAGAGGCGGACATCCCTGTCCGGTGGCGTCTGCATGGGTTTGAGCGACGGATTTTAGCACCAATGCGCCCCTTGGGCCTCAATGTAAACTGCATAGAGGCTGCGGCTGGCGGTCATGAAGAGCCGGTTCCGGCGCGGGCCACCGAAACAGATGTTGCTGCACACCTCTGGCAACAGGATTTGTCCGATGCGTTGGCCTTCCGGCGAGAAGATCTGCACGCCGTCATAGCCCTCGCCGCCCCAACCAGCGCCAGCCCAGACGTTGCCGTCCTTGTCGCAACGGATGCCATCCGCGAACCCGGCCACCTTCTTGCCGTTGAGGTCCATTTGCATGGAAGCGAACTCGCGCCCGTTCTTCACCTTCGCACCATCAATGTCCCAGACCTTCATGTTCTTCGGAGCCTCGGGGTAGTGGCTGGCACCGGTGTCGGCGACATAGACCTTCTTGTAATCCGGCGAAAAGCAGAGCCCATTCGGCTTGAAGATTTCGTCGGTCATCTTTTGCACCTTGCCGCTGCGGTCGATGCGATAAACGGCCTCTTTGAGCACGAGATCGCCCTTGTTGCCCTCGTAGTTGCCGAGGCTGCCATATCCGGGATCGGTGAACCAAATGCTGCCATCGGGGTGCACTGCCCCATCGTTGGGAGCGTTGAAAGGTTTGCCGTCATACTTGTCTGCCAAGACGGTGAGGCTGCTGTCGGGCTCGTAGCGCACCACGCGGCGATTGCCATGCTCGAAGGAAATCTGTCGTCCCTCGCGGTCAAAGGTGTTGCCGTTGCTGTGGCCAGCGGGCTTGTGAATCGTCGTCACCGCGCCGTCATCCTGCAGCCATCGATGCTGGACGTTGTTCGGGATATCGCTCCAGACGAGGTATTGCCCCCAACCGCTCCAGGCCGGTCCTTCCGCCCAATACATACCGGTGTGCAGCCGTTCGATAGGAGAGGATCCGATCTTGTACTTCTCGAAGGCCTTATCGAGGGCAATGACATCCGGTTCGGGGTAACGGACCGGGGCCGCATTGGCTCCGTAGTCTCGGGCTAATAGAGGCATGGCAGCGAGCGAACCGATGGAGGAGAGGAAGGATCGACGAGTGGTCATGGTTGGGAGGGTTGGGTTGGGTTGAATTACCTCGGAGCGGTGACGCCATTGACGATATTAGGCGGCAGTTCGCCACGCACGGCTTGCAGCGCGATGCGAGCGGCGCTCTCTCGCAGCGTCTTTACCGACGGCGGGCTCGCCGATGCGATGTGAGCAGCGAGAATCACGTTGGGCATAGTGCGGATGGGGTGGTCTGCAGGAATCGGCTCCGGATCAAACACATCGAGTGCTGCACCGGCGAGATGACCCGATTGCAGGGCTGCGGTGACAGCGGCGCTATCGACCAAATCGCCACGGCCCACGTTGATAAAGATCGAACCCGCTTTCATCTTCGCGAAGGCTGCCGCATTGAAGAGCAGCTTGGTCTTCGGTGTGGATGGGCAATGCGGGGAGACGATGTCGCTGTGCGCGAGCAACTCCTCGAATGAGGCCGCGGCCAACGCTCCGGATCTGGCTATTTCATCGGCCCCCACGATGGGATCAAACACCAGCACCCTGGCCTTGAAGGCGAGCAGGCGCGTCACAACATCCCTCCCAATGCGCCCAAAGCCCACAATTCCCACCGTCAGATGTTTCAGCGACGCCATCGAACTCAACGGCGTTGCGAGGCCCCAATGGCCCTGGCGCAAGTGCAGAGCGTTGGGCACCACCTGGCGCGTGATGGCGAGGATGAAGGCGAGCGCGTGATCGGCCACTTCGTCGATGCAGTAGTCCGGGATGTTGCACACCGGGATGCCGCGTTCGCGGGCTGCCGCGCAGTCCACATTGTCGTAGCCGACGCCATAGCGAACGATGGCTTTGGCCTTGGTCATGGCATGGACGACGTCCGCGTTGACGGGGGCGAATTGGGCGATCACCGCATCGGCATTGCGCACCAACTCCGCAAGGTCTGCTGGAGAACGCTTTTCTTTGAAGGAAACGATCTCGACGCCCGCTGGACGAAGAACCGCTTCTTCCAGGCTGAGATCCGAAAAGGTGTAATCAGTAATGGCTACGGTGGGCATGGGTAGTTGGGGGTGGTTTTACAGCGGGACTAAAGAGGTTTGCTGGTGGAAATTTTAGGATCTACCGAAGGCAAAAATCCTCACTCTCCAATCGCGCAGACGGTGGTGAGTGACTGGATCAAGGTGTGGTCATCCCATTTCCAGACGACCCGCTTCTTCTTGTCATGCGTCACTTCGATGGCGTGGGCCCCCCGCCCTTCCTTGCCGCGCATGAAGTTGCCGATGAGCAGGTTTCCGTTCTTGAGCTGCTGAAGGCTGGAGATCCAGGTGATGTTCAAATCCGGAGCGTCCTTGTCGCTGAACTCCCACACGATGTGCTTGTCCCGCGTCACCTCGATCAAACGCTTTTGGGTACCGCAGCAAATAAGCGTATTTCCATTGGGGAGTCGTTGCGCATCGCCCGTGTTGGTGACACCCGTGTATTCCCACACCACCTTGCCGCTCGGGTCCACCTCGCGCACGGCGCCCTCACCTTCATGGGCGGCCAGAATGTTGCCGTTCGCGAGCTTGTGGACGTTGCGCACTTGAAGGTGGTGCCCCTCGACATTCGTGGTCAGCGGAGTGACATGGACGATCTGGCCCTGAGGATTCACTTCGACCGCCTGACACGGCCCCTGCTCGGCGACCAAGGTGTTGCCATTGGCCAAGCGCTCACAGCCGAAGACTTGATGCGATTTGCTGACGTAATCGAACACCGTCTCGCCGCGCGATGTGATCTCGCGCACGCCGGTCGGAGTGCCGCCGTAGCCGGAGAGTATATTGCCATTCGGCAACGCCTGGAAGATCACCGTAGTGCTCGGTGGATGGAACTCCCACACCTTCCTGCCCTCTGCATCGAGTTCGATGAAGCGATTGGGCCCCTTGCCGTACTCGGTGAAGAGCAGTCGGTGTTTGATGGGCGCGTCAGCCGCGAAGGTGTGCGTGCCCGAAGGCAACGCGAAGGCCAGGATGGCGATGATGAGGCGGGTGATGTGCATGGTGGGTTTGAGTTGAAAGATTTGTAGGTCTAGGCCCGGACCTCACGACCCGACCTCCGTCGTGGCCAGGTATTGCTCATGCAGAGGGCATAGAAACCCAGGTCGACTGACTGAATCGTTCCGGCTAAGACACTCTCTAGCAGCAGCGAAAGACGAGATGGTGTCAGAGATCATGGGACCAGGGTTCGTTCAGGGGGAGGCGTGGAGGATCACCGACAGCAACGGTGTTGGGAATGTTGTTTTTGGTGACGGAGGGGGAACCTCCAGAATTTGACCTGACTCGAGAGCGTCGAGAAGCATTTCCGCAGCGATCCAATCTTTTTACTCCCTGATCCTTCAGTCTCGCGAAACCACTTCAGGGGCCGGGCAAGGCGTACAACGTCCCAACGATCACCCATCCGACAAGGATCTCCCGGACGACCCGCCGGCCCATGTCCTTCATTTATTTCAAGTGCCCACCTCGATGCGTAGACGCTGTTCCTTGGCGCGTCGTTGCCGAGGCTTGAAGCAACATTGCGTGGACATCTTAGAGGCTTTACTGCTCCTCAACGCCCTGCTCCAGGTACCACCCCGGTCAACACCTACCGGTTGGCCCACCACCTGATTCTTAGTCGTAGATTTGGGGTGCCCGCGGATTTTTCAGCGAACTTAGTAAACGGTGGGTAAGAACCAATTCCGCACAACACGGCGCAACAGTTGAAGCCACCCACGCCGCCAAACCGTGTCCTTTCGCCCTCCCTCAAAAGTGCCTATTTGCCGGGTTTTCGCTTGTTCGAGAAATTGGCGACTAATTTAGTTGATTATTGATTTTAGCTATATTCCAAGTCGCTCTTCCATTGGCTCGACTCGCCCCGCGCCTGCTGTTGGATCGGTACTCCATCATTCATTTCGTTGGCAAAAAACACCGTTCTCCATCAAAGATCCGTCAAAAAGCTTGCTTCAATTATCTAAATGGGCAATTTTGATCTTCAGAAACCTCATAAGAATCCGAGTAAAAACGTTTTTTGAGATATTATTATCACAAAACAACTCGTCTGGTGCAGAGATTAGTGTTCAAAGCCGAATGCAGCGAACCAAGAGATGCGGATAGCGCATCGCCTAACATTAAATTTATCAATAACCATGAGTTCTATTAGAATCGAAGAATCCAACGAAGCACTGACGGCAGCCATCGTACGAGCGATTCGTGCTAGCCAGGCCACTGTCGAATTCGACACTCAAGGCCTGATCATTGCCTGCAATGATGAGTTTAGCAAAATAATGGGTTACACTAGGGAGGAGTTGGTTGGAAAATTTCATTACGATCTCGTGGATCCCAAATTTGGAGCCACCTCCGATTACAGCAAATTCTGGGATGCTCTGCGTCAGGGCCAATCCTTCAGCGGCGAATTTGAACGATTTGCCAAGAACGGTCGGACGGTTTGGCTGTTTGCTAGCTATACTCCAGTGTTGGGATTAGATGGCAAGGTTCAACACGTCATTAAGATCGCCTCGGACATTACAGCTTCTAAGGAAACAAACATCACCAATTCCGGAATACGGAATGCGATCCAACGATCCATGGCAGTCATCGAATTCACACCCGATGGCATTATAGAACGAGCTAATAAATTATTTTTATCAATAATGGATTGCGGCGATGAAAATATAAATGGATCTCATCATAAGATATTCCTGAACACTGAAGAATCTGAGTCTCAAAACTACAAAAATTTTTGGAGACGACTCGCCTCCGGTGAAGTGATTTCAGGACAGTTTGAGCGTATTACAAAAAGCGGCAAGTCAGTTTGGTTGGAGGCCACCTACAATCCAATATTAAACTTAAATAAAGAAGTTTTCCGTGTTATAAAATTCGCGACCGACATCACCGAAAAGGTTCAAAACGCCTTGAAGGTTACAGAAAACGCTAAGCAACTCGAAGCAGCATTGCAGCATGCCATTGAATCAGACAATAAGCGCCAGCAACTCGACCAAACCCTGATGGAGATGTCCACGCCAGTCACTCCGATCTGGGAGGACATATTGTTGCTGCCATTGGTGGGTGTCGTTGATTCCACCCGAACAGATGATATCATGCGCAAGTCGCTGGCCAAGATCAGCGATACCGAAGCCAGGATTTTCATTCTAGATATCAGCGGTGTCCCAATGGTGGACACCGCCGTCGCCAATCAATTTATAAAAATCACCAAGGCCACCCGTTTGATGGGTTGTGAAACCATCATCTCAGGACTTTCCCCATCGATCGCACAAACCATGGTGGATCTCGGGGTTGAGGTCGGACAAATACGCTCCACAGCAACCCTGCGCGATGCTCTCAAGGCGGGCCTTCGATCAGTGAGCGCCGCCAACCGACACTGGTCAGATCCTAGTATCGATCCAACGAGCAAAGACACTAACTCTGGTCAGACCGATCTCTGATACAACCCCCAAGCCAACTCATCCCGTTCACGAGAACCGGCGCATCCTGATGCAGCAGCGCACCTTTCGCATATCCATCGCGCAGGTACGAGGTCTGTTGATTGTCAATCTGCCGTACCCGTTGTCGGACGCGATGCTAGACGAGTTGGCAATCCAACTCCGAGAGCGTTTGGTAAAATGTTCATGTCGCGCAGTGATCATCGACGTCACTGCCGTGGCCCTGTTGGATTACGGGGCCTTCCAAGCCATCGAAAACATCGCTCGGTGCAATCAGATACTAGGGGCCGCCACCACCCTAGTCGGTATCCAAGCCGGTGTGGCCATTTATCTGGCACAGTGTCCGTTCGAATCTGGCCTGTTGCGGTTCACTCGGAACATGGAAAAGGCGCTGCAGCTGCATGAATGATCTGCCCGATACTTCAGCGCCGGTCTTCGAGTTCAAAATCCAACGGCGTGGCGACGTCGCGACGGTCGTGGCAGAGGTGTTCCGTCAGGGCTTTCTTCGAAGTTTTGCGCCTGAAGAACGAGGGATCGTCGGAACGGTGGTGTCCGAACTGGCCACGAACATCGTCAAGTACGCCAGCCAAGGTCTTATCCGGCTGCAAGTGCTGGAGAGAAACGGCCTTCCCGGGGTCCGGATTGAAGCCATTGATCAAGGCCCCAGCATTTCCAACATCGGGAGAGCGATGCAGGACGGGTTCAGCACCGGAGGCACACTGGGTCTAGGCCTTCCAGCGGTGCGCCGCCTGACAGATAGCATGGAAATCTCCAGCCCCGTCGGAGGAGGAACTCGAGTGATTGTGGTTCGATGGTGCCGGCGGCCCGAATCTGACAATCCACACCTCTCGACAACTCCTGGTGTAACACCGCTGCCTACCAATCCCAACCGGCGCACCGTAGCGGCGGCGTCCGCCAAACCGTTGATGTTGTCGATCAAGACGTGGAATCGGCCCAAGCACACGTTCCAGATTTCAGGAGACCGAGTGTGGTCGACCCAAACGGATCACTATGCGCTGATAGCCCATCTGGATGCCTTGGGCCACGGCACCAAAGCAGACAGTGCCGCAACCCTCATTCTTGAGTTCATCCAACGTCACTGCAAAACGTGGCCGACAGAACCAACACCGGATCACCTAATAGCGCTGCTCGACGCTTGCCACATCGCAGCCATTGGAACGGTGGGGGCATCCATCGCTCTAGTGCTCATCGATCGCCATCAAAGCATCTTATACCATATCGGTGTTGGTAATATCTCGTTATTGCAGTTCAGTCCAACAGGCTATGAAGGCATTTCTCGACCGGGTTCAATAGGTCAACACTACAGGCGCCCAAAGATCAATTCGTTTGAAATTAAAAAAACAGACCGTTTTATTACGCTATCAGATGGCATGAGTTGCCCAGCTGTGCGCCTTCTTAGAAATATTTATGGCCCGCAAACAGATGAATCAATTATTTTTGAAAAAACCATCGGGGCTGCCAAACTTTCCGATGATTCCAGTTTTATAATAGCAACGTGTTCCAATCAATGATCCTGGGAACAATATCACTATCAAACTCAGAAGCGCTGGAGGAAAACCGGCGGAAAATAATGCAAATACTATCTACAGTAGATAGTGACTGCACCCGCACCCTCCCATTCATTTGCGCGCTGTCTGACACCGTTCGGTGGTATAGCCAATCCGGTCAGCATCCCATGATGGACCTAATCTTCCAGCCAGCTGTTCGATTTCCTAGAAATCCAGCTAGTCTTTTATTCAGGCTGTCGGCCGATTCACTGAGCGAACCGCTGCCAAAATACCTGGAGTTGTATCGTTACAAGACACCACTCGCGAACAGCGCATTGGCAACGTCTTCGGGAACCGACCGCATGGATGGGCGACGCAGCGCATGGGATGAAATTAAGGAATTCCCATTGCCTCATAGCCCTTCGGCCGTCGATTTAGAGAGGTTTTCGGCCATTTTTTCAGAATTGAGCAAAGAGCAGCTTTTTGAGGCGGTTCAGGAACAAAAAGCCAGGAGTGAAAATCTCCTGCACAATATCTTACCGATCAAAATTGCGGAGATATTAAAAAACAAGGACACCCATCCTGGGACCATTTTCGATTACCACCCTTCAACAACAATTTTATTCAGCGATGAGGTGGGCTTTACAGCGTTCACCAAGACACTCAAACCGGAACGACTGGTCAAAATCATTGATTGTCTTTTTTCACGGTTTGATGGCCTTTGCGATTTACACGGCGTAGAGAAGATTAAAACCATCGGAGACGCCTATCTCGCTGTGGCAGGTGTTCCTGATCCTTTGAAAGACCACGCCAAACGGGCGGCTTCTCTGGCGTTGGACATGATGAAAGCCCACAGTGAATTCATGACCGAAGAAGGCCTAAGCCTAGACATTCGGATCGGGCTGCATTCAGGCCCAGTGGTGGCTGGAGTCATTGGAAAACGCAAATATGCCTACGACATTTGGGGCGACTCCGTGAATGTCGCCAGCCGGATGGAATCAACCAGCTTGCCGGGGCAAATTCAGATTTCGGCAGATACCCGCCAACTGCTACCGGCGGAGTTTTTGGTGCAGCACCGCGGTGAAACTCCCATCAAAGGGCGCGGAACTGTCGACACTTACTTCCTCAGTCCTTTCTCCGGCTAGGCATCGCAACCCATCAAATCAGGGATCAACGTTGGAGCGAAAAACACCCAAAGAGATTCGAGCGGACGGGTGCGAAACAGCGCCGCAACGTGCGAACAATTGAAGCTCGTGCGGAAAAGGGCGCAACCGAACACACCCCATTGCCACTGACTCGGTCCAGCTAAGGGCAAGGCTTGAGGACGGGACCAAAGAGGGCCGAGATCTTCGGCGTGGCGTTAGTAACGGTGAGTGTCCATTCGCTCTGGGTCTGATCGACACCCGCTCCGCCCCACAGGGAAAGGCCATAGCCCAGATCCGGAACGGCAATCACCCGCACCTTCGAACCGTGGGGATACACCTTCAGAGCCGGCTCCAATGCGATCTTTCCCCCGCCTGTAGCCACGGTGTTGACGGTCGTCCCAAAAGTGGCGACCAGGTGGGCCGGTGCTTTTACCTCCCAGGAAAGCTTCGGATCATTGCCCACATAATCGCCAGTCCAGCCGAGAAACTCCCATCCTTCGATGGCGGTGGCCTGAAGAACCACCCGCGCTAACTGCGAGTAGGTCCCAGTTCCGCTCACCCTCCCGCCGCGGGCCTCGATAGTCAGTTCATGCCTGGGAATAGGTTCGAAAACGGCGCGGACCTCACGGTGGGTCGACAGGATCAGGGTTGCCTGACGCTCGTCGCCACTTAGATCTCCCTCCCATCGGACCCACCGCCACCCATCAGCGGGGATCGCCTGAACCCTCACCGACTCGCCTTGCAAATACTGGTCTTGTTGTGGCGAGCACTCGAGCTTCCCCTCACCAGCCACCGACCATTTCAACGAAAAGGTCGGAACCAGCCGAATCTGGACTTGGGGCAATTCGAGGGTCTCGGTTAAGTCTTCGTTCAAGTGCAATTCCCTCAAAACGATACTCTGATCCGCCGTGAATTCACCGGTGTACTTCCGAGATAGGACCGTCGGCTGGCTTCCATCGATCGAGTAGAAGATCTGTCCTCGTTCAAATCGATGCGACAAACGGACTGTCGCCTGTTTTCCAACGTTCACTGAAGTGTCGGTTTCACGTCCGTTCACAATCCATCTGGGATGACTGTCCACAGTGATGTTTTTGCTCTCCAATTCGAACCAAGGCCGAGCTGGCCTGGGCAGCACCGACCTGAAACCCACCCGATTGTAGACTGTCTCCGGAGTGAAGGCCCGACGGTTGGCGATCTCGCAGTTCTTGGCGTTGTCGTACCAACCGCCGCCTCGGAACACCCGATGGACCCCCACGTTGGGTCCACGAGGATCGGTTTGCGGATCGGAGGTGTAGTCGCCAAACCGATCCCAGCACCATTCGAAGTGGTTGCCGGCCATGTCGTACAAACCAAAGCCATTGGGCGGATAAGAACCCACCTTCACTGAACCGCTCTTCTCCGACTCGTCGTAATTGGCACGATCGGGAGTGATCTTCTCGGAGTCGCTCCACGGAAATCGATGACCGGCAGCGCCACCCCGGGCCGCTTTCTCCCACTCGGCTTCCGTGGGCAACCGATAGCCAGTTTACCAATCCACATGAGGAGCAATGCGTCCGCTCCTGTAAACAATGGTGAACGCGGCATCCACGTAGTAGGCGGGTTTCAATCCCTGCATTTCGCTGCGGGCGTTGCACCATTTGACGCAATCAAACCAATTGACCGTGTGGAGGGGATGTTCACCACCAAAGCTTTCGCCAATCGGTAAATCCAAATAACCGTGATCCAAAGACCATTGCCGGACGGAGTCCCAAACTTCCTTGGTGATTTCATAAACGTCCATCGCATATTCGGAGAGGTAAACGGTATGCGTCGGGCCCGCCATTTCGAACGAACCCTCTTGAATCAGATTCATTCCGGCAGCCGGCTCCCAATCAGTAGTGCCCAACTTGAACCGTAGGGTTTTGCTGTATCGATGAGGAAGATCCACGCTCGAATCCCACCGGATGTGACGCACAGCTCCCGGCTGGATCCCCCTTCCCACGGCACCCGTCGCGGAAACGGTCGGCACTTCCCAGGTGTGCCCACTGTCCGCAGAGATTTTTAAATACACCGAAACGGCAGCACTGTCCGGATCTCGGATTTCATAGGAGATATCGAACCATCGGGTGCCGGTGATCCGCTCAGCCTGTACGTTCAGGATCACGGGTTCTACCGCAGCCAGTGAGGGCAGGATCCAAAGCATTAATGTCCAATAAAGAGCCAACGATCTCATGAAAGTTTAAAAAAATTAAGTTCCAACACCTTGGTGCAAGCCAGTCGTCGGGATTTAATTCGCCCAGAGCCCTAGGCCTGAGTCACCGCCTTGCGAGGCATCTGTTCGTAAATCAATCGGAGGGAGCTCAGCACGGCATGACTTTCCAGGGGTTGGTCTTGGATTTCCATGGGCATCCATTGCCTGAGACGGGCCTCGCTCATCCCGCCCAACCAAAGACTAAAGGCTAGATCAGACTCTCGTCGATCCAGATCTTTTTGGCGCGCCCGATATGCTTCCAGTCGTTCGATGTTCTGCCGGCGAACGGTGTCCGCCTGAGTCTCAAAGTTTGCGGGCGGTCCATAAGAACCGGTCTTGAGGATCTCCATGAATCCATTGAGCAATCCCATTCTCATGGTTTTGCGATTGACCCGAATATCAAAAGCAAAGGCTTCGATGGATAACTGCAATTCATCGAGACTCACATTGCCCCATTTCCACACCTGCCGAAGATGACTCGGAGCGAACATCACCTGTTCTTGATGCAGTAATGAACAATCCACTTCCAACCATTCGTCAGGAATCTCCCGGGAGTTTTGACCTCCCCTGGGACGAGAGCCGAAACCTGCCACAGGGTCGCCGGCATACCCAGGCCGACGGCTAGGGAATTCTGCGCCCGCCAGAAAGGGGGACCATCCTCCCGAGCGGACGGCGTGCGACGGCGCCGAGGGCCAGGCTCCGTCTGCGTGAGCCTTCTGGATTTCCTGGAGCAACCCCGTAGCGATGGAGTAGCTGACCCACCCCCCACGGCCGCGCTTGGATTGCGCCACCGAAATTAATCCCTCCCGAACCATGCGTGCCAAGGTGGTTTCGACAGTTCGCAAAGACGCCCCCACTTGGTCGGCCAATGTTCGGACGTTCAGCGGCTCGGTGGACTCCGAGGCGAGACTTTTTCGTGAGGCGCTGATGATCTCCA
Organism: Verrucomicrobiota bacterium; assembly: GCA_026397755.1. Classification (GTDB taxonomy): domain Bacteria; phylum Verrucomicrobiota; class Verrucomicrobiia; order Limisphaerales; family UBA9464; genus SXXZ01. The sequence continues at coordinate 6,646 of JAPLUF010000407.1, read as the reverse complement.
TCAATCGCAACTTTAGCCCAACAAGACTCAACAGTTGGGTGTTTGTTGAACTTTTCACCGCTATTTCGATGGGCGTTTGTTGGGTATTCATCGATTCAAAAACCGTTTTTATTGGTTTTTAAAACCTAACACAACCGAATTGTTGTGTTTTGTCCGGTTTCTTCTCCAATCGGTTTTCTCTCAATGAACTCAGGGAGGCCACTTCAACGGAGCGCCGTTACAACTCCGCGGCCGTACCAAGGACGGGTTGGTTTAAGGCTCATCGCTCGCGTCAATGGGCCTGAGGCATTCAGTCCTCATCTCGGGGAAAATCTCCCACCACTTTTGCTGGGAATAGTGGCGGCCATTGCCCAGCTCGTTTCTCTACCCCAAGTCCCCTTCCGGATCGCCTGCAATCGAGGCCCGTTTCGAACCAGAATCGCCCCACCAAAAGAAGTGGCCCCGCTTCACCGCGCCGACCCTCTTTCACTCTTTCGCCACCACCGATGCGACGGAGGCTCTACCCCCAATTTCTCCCCTCGTTCGGAGGCCTGTCTGCTGAGACAATTATCCGATTTTCTAGTCTCAAAACTCATCGACCCAATGAAGGCTACCACGGCCACTCATCGGGCCAATAGAGCGGTTGCCATCCGCCGACTCCCCACTGTGGAAACTCACTGAAAACTTGAAGTAAAATCACTGCTGAAAGAATTTTCCTAATGCAGCCCCTTGAGTCTTCGTCTCCACAAAAAATAGCGGCCCCTTCTTGGCTCTCCATCGGTGGGAAACGCCTCCACGAATTCAATCAATTAAAACATTGGAATACTTCATTAAACCAGATCGCAAATTAACACAAACGAATACAAAAAACACGAACACTAATTATTATTTAAATCGACAAATCACGTCAAATTAGTTAAACGTTTAAAATCTCCACGTGTTATATATTAAATCATTTTGTGATAAAGTTAATTTAAAAACACTCCGTCACCTTCCTGAAGTCGAACCTTTGATCCGCTTTCGCGTTTCCCAAGAGCATTTCAACCGGTTACAATTTCAGAGGCAGTGAAGTCTTGTGAATCCAAGCTCTTCACCGAAGAACCTCGGATTTTATGGGAATTCAGGCCTTGAACGCGTTCAGTGAGGGCTAAACCACGAAAAATGGACGTCTCTTGAACCCGTTCATCGACGGCACCCCCACGGTCACCGAGAAATTGCATCAAAATCCGGTCAGGAGGAGGCGCGTTTATTGAGTTATTGTATCAGCTCAAAAACAATCACTTCAGAGCTAATTTTTCAGAACTAAGTCTCTCGGCCTCAGCCAGAACAATTCGTTCCGCTACGAGCCACTTAAAGTTTGAAACCCATCAAATCGGAAGGAATACGGTGTCTCAGACGCTGTGATTTTGGGGAAATCACGGGAAGATTGAGGCGGAATCACTACTGCTGGCGCAGGACGGGCTTTCTCAGACACACGACCGCCCCCCGGATTGCTCAATTGGCTTGGGAATCGCCCTTGCTCCTTCCAAATCGACATCAGTTGACGCCAACCTGAGGTCACACCCGCTCGAAGCTCCGAATCTTTGGACCGCCATTGCCGATGCAGAAAGGCCCCGTCCGTCGCCAATAGCCCCACGGCGATAGCTTGGCGCTCAAACGCTTCTTGGGAGGCCTTAGAATCGATTTCTGGAGGTTCTGAGGCAAGTGTCCGAGGCAGCGGCGGCGCCAGTTTCCGGGGTAAAGGGGGCGTCGCTGGAACCGTTTGAGTATTCAGATGCGTTATTCTTGGATTTTTATCAACCACCGTTTCAAGGGTGGTTGACCCACCCTTACGGCTAGCCGCCGACTTTCGTCCGCCCGCAGCAGACTTTTCCTTCCACTGCGTGAGTCGATCCTTTTGCTGCTGAAGGTCCAAATGGTTGAGTTCCTGAGGGTTTTGAGTCGCCTGAAACAATCTCAACACGGATGCCACGACGGTGGTTGAAGCACCTTTACCAACCAAACGCGCTGCCTGCTCAGGATCCCTGGGAACCGAACCATTCTGCCAGCAATAGGAAAGCAGGCGAATGTAAACTCCCTCTTCCTCCAAACTCATCATTTGAATTTGCTGATTGGCCAAATATTCGGACGGTGAAAACGAAAACCCGGATGCTTTCATGGATTTATTGCGCTGAAAGGTCGATTGTGGCGACGAAGGACACTGGATATGAGAGGACGGGATGGACCTCTCTACCGTCTCAGCTTCTGAAGCTGCTTGATCTAATAGAGAATCCGAAGGCTTGTGCTGGAGAAATTGAAAATCCAGATGAAATCCGTGACCCAAGAAACGGACATCCATGTCAGTTTCCTTAACAGGCGACACAGACGAGTGATTTTGTAATATAACAAAATCACTTTGAGCAATTTTCTGAAATCCCGATGCTGGAATTACTGAGATCGAGGGTTTCCAATTTGTGACAGACGGACGGACTGCTATAGAAGTGGGGTTTTTAGAATGGATCCAACCTTCAATTTCCAAACGCATCTGGCGATTGAAATCTCGTATGCTGACCATTATTTCTAAGACAGTCTGAGTACGGCGATTGGAAGATACAGAAGGAGGGGTAGCGATTGTTGAGCGACGACGCCAGCCTCGAAATCGGTCCTGGATCCGGTTGCCGTTTAGAGACAACAGCACCACCGCCCCCATGAGCGATATCCAGATCCCTACTTTGATAGGGAAACGTCCCTGCCCCTCTTTAGAGGCTGTTCCTGTAATATTCTGCTCAGGCTTTTGGAGAACCGGGGCCAAAGTAACTTCTGCTACAGGGCTAACTCTCTCGGCAAGTTTCTGTGAACTGCTTGCCGCTGGCACTGGCACCGGCAGAGGCGCTGTGGGTTGCACTGAGGCAGCGATGACTGCTTTGGGGGGCGTCCGCGGGGTGTCGGAGACGATGCGGCGAGTTTGACCTTGGACAACCTGGGTAGCTTCGGTAGGTGAGGTTTTCTGAACCACTGGATGGGACGGGATCACCAAGACCGACCCGGCTCGGATTCGATGAAGATTCCCGCTCTGGAAAACCCCTGGATTCTCGCGTAGGAGTGCCAGGAGCATTTGATCCATGGTGACCGAATCCGGTTTGTAGCGACGAGCAATACGGTAGGCGGTTTCCCCCTCCTGAACCGTGACCCGTCTGGAGACAGAGGTGGTGTTGGTCAGATCCCCGGTATTGGAGGTGGATCCGATCAGCCCGTTGCACCCTCCTATCAGACACAAACACGCAATCAGCAGTTTTGGTAAACCGCTGGTGGCCCATTTGGTCACATGATGCATACAAGAGCAGGATCGGATGTTCGGATTGAAACCCCAAGATTCGGGCCGCTAAACGGTCAAAAGACCCGTGATAGCGCATTCACTGGAGCCGGACTCAGAACCCACTTGAGGCTTGCTAGCACCTTTATTCCATCCCTTCAACCTGTTTATGGCTAGGCCCTACGGCTTGACCCCGGGGCTACGACAGGTTGGAAGGGTGGTTCAACGGTGGTACTTCGCTGCTGGGGGCCGCTGGGGCTTCATCCGTCGATTCGGCCGAGGGAGGCTCTGCAGCGACCAGACTGGGCTGCGCTTCAGGTAGAACGGGTAGAGACTCTAAGGCTGGGCCCACGTTGCGAGCAGGCGTTGGCGGCACTGAGGACCGAGCCAAAGCCTTTACCTCGCCACGAATCTCGCGGTTGATCGCTCGAATCTCGCGCATGAGGTCGAGTTTGACCTTTCGCTTCGGATCTCCGGATTTGACCCCGGGATCCACAGCTCCCACTCCGGAGACGAATTGCAACTTGACCCCGCCCGTCGTGCGCATGAGCTCGCGCTGACGTTCGTTCTCCTTCAGCAAAGCCGCCAGACGCCGAATCTTCTGCTCCAGCATCTGAATCTGTTCGTCTTTGAGAGCGAGATCCTTCTCCAACGGTCGATCCGTGTCGGCCTCCAACAGCTGGCGGACACCCCGAAGGAGGTCGCGGCTGTGGCGGACGTCTTGGAATCGTCCGTCAAACAACCGTTCAAGGACCTTCTGTAGACTGGTCTCCAAGTCCCCATCTTCCAAGGGGCGCGGAGTCTGGGGCACCTCCACCGGCGTGGGAACTTTGCGCAGTCGCAGCGCCATGCGCAGGGTGCGGCGCAGCGCCCGCAAGCCAAACAGAAGGATTCGCACGGGCCCGGACTGACGAGCTGAGGCCCGCCGCCATCGAGCCGGTCCGCTCGGGGCGACCCACCCGGTCGGTGCGCTTTCTGGGGAGGACTCTCCACGGTGCAAACGCTGTGGTAGTTCAGGCCGCTGGGGCAGTTCGGGCAGTTCCGAATCCAGTTCATCCCGGAAAACGCGCCGCGGATTCTTCCGTCGACGAGTCCGGGGCGTTAGTAAGGGTCCCGAGGGGCGGACCATGCGTGGCGCCCCAGATTCATGACGAGTTTTCCACGCTTCCACGACCGGATCTACCACCGGCACCGGTGTAGAAGATTTTTGGTGAAGGCGCCCATGGATCGACCGTCGGAGCCAGCGCAATGCGATTTCTCCAGGGTCCGGGCGGCGGCGCGGCGGTTCTGGCAAGTCGGCGAGGACATGCCCATGCGCTTTGAGACAGGCAGTGAGTGACGAGTCCGGAGGCGGTGTCTCTGGGGCACGCAGCACCGGGCGTTTGCGGCGGCGGCGCTCCAGTACCCGGGCCAGAGAACGGAGAATTTTGAAGCGCAACCGCAGGCCGCCGTATTTCCAAAGCCAGCGAAGGAGGTCGGAGGCCGTTGCACCATCGGTCTCCGGCCGATAGCCACCCACCATCATCCGTCGGATCAACGCCGCCCTCAGCCATACGGTGGGACGGGCTGGATCCAGCCGGTGATGTTGGGTGCCACCCATAGGATTTCGCCAGGGATGTCTCCGTGGTGCCCAAATGTCCCGAAACCGATCTCAACGAGGGGTTTCCCCGTCACTAAAATCAGGAAACCAGACCGCTCATCCCCTGCGAGGCCAGCTCGCGGTTGGTCCGGAACTCGGCCCAGAATTCCGTCGGCATGTCCAAAGCGATCTTCAAGGCACCATTAGAACCGGCAAATTGGGGCTCCTCAACCAAGGTGACTTTGCCGCCACCGTACTCGCTCAACCCCTTTTCAATGGCTCGTCCGAGTCCGCGAATCTGGCTGCCGCCACCCCCCAACAGGATGTTATTGCGCATCTTGGCCTGGAACTCGGGATCGTAGGTGGCGATGAGGTCCTGCAGTGCCTGGACCGTCGGCGGTACAATGGTGTAGCAGGCCGAATACACCTGTTCGGTCAGGTTGAAGTTCGTAGGCTTGCCACCGACGGGCAGAATCTCTTCGACCTCATCCATCTTCGGGCTGACTGAGGCGTGCCGTTCTTTAATGGCGCGCACCATATTAATGGAGAACTGAACTTCAGGGAACTTGTCCTGAATGAGCTTCGAGAGAGACTGATCGATGGAATCGCCCGCCACGTAATGGGTACGCTGATCCTCAGCCGAGGGCATCGACCCGTGGACTCGGCAAAGGTCGGTGGTGCCCGCGCCGATGTCGATCACCAGCGTGTCATCCAAGAAATCCAAGCCGTAGGCGACAGCAAAAGGCTCCGAGCACACGATCACCGAGTCGATGCAGTTGGCGGCGGCTTCCAGGATGGTGGCTTTGCCCGCCACACTGGCTTGGGCCGGAGCACCGATCACCGCGTAGATGACCGCATCGGCCGGAGCATTAATTTCGCGCACCACGTATTCCAACAAGTCGCGAATCGCCTTCTTCACGGGCTCAGGGTCCACGACGCCCTGCTGCTTGACCGAGGCGCCTGCCAGGGGCCGATACAGATGAACTGACATCCGGTTTTCCAGCGCTTCCTGTCCATAAATGATCTCCCGACCTCCCAATCGCTTCAGAGCGACATGGTCCTTCGGGTAGCCCACATACGACCAAACGGTCTTTCGAAAGCCATTGGACGCGGTGATGGATGTCCGACTGGTTCCTAGATCAATGCCGACAAAAATGGTTTCAGCCATGAGACGCGTGTTGATGGTTGTTTCTTCGATGAGCACAAATGCTCAGTTGAGGATGCGTCCGTTCGAACGACGCCTTAAGACATTTTTTCAGGATCTACCAAAAAATTACATCCAAGCTGCACGTCGCGTCCAGAAACGGTGCGCAAATTGCACCAAAGACACGGGAATGACTCAAAATGACACGGAGGAGATTAGGTCGACGGCGTTTGCCTTGCTCGTCGATCACCCAAGCACCCTGACCGAAATCGATCTGGGCTTCCTCGCCGGGTTCACTCTCCCAACGGCGGAAAGGAAGCTTCTGGCTGGAGCGGCGGCAGTGGACGAAGCGTTTGACCGACGTATAGCTCCCGGCAAAGGCATGGCTTATGACCAGATCCTGATAGATCCGTTGAGCCGAGAGGCCCTGCTCGATAGCCAAAGTGATCTCGGCCAAGTGAACCTCGCAGAGACTGCGGCGACCAGAGCGGGAGCCGGCAGTCGGAATGGCTGGTTTTGGTGCTGAGCCCGTGCCGGTGGCCTCGGGCCCGAGGGGCGGAATGGCCGGGTTTGACTCTGGAGGAGGGGCAGAGCCGGGGGGCGGAATGGCTGGTTTTGAGGGCCCCAGGTGTCGGGCCACCGTCTCCCGGTT
>JAPLUF010000293.1 GCA_026397755.1 Verrucomicrobiota bacterium | reverse complement strand
CTGTTCTTCGGTTGGCTCCCGCTCTACCTGCCGGAACTCTTCCCGACCGAGGTGCGCGCCGCCGGCAGCGGCATCGCCTACAATGTTGGCCGTTTCATCACGGCCGCCGGGGTGCTGGCCGCCGGCGGACTCTTCGTCGCCCTCGGCGGTTCTTATCCCCGCATCGGTGCTGCCTGCGGGATGGTCTATCTTTTGGGCATCGTTGCGATCCGTTGGGCCCCGGACACCACCGGCCGCGGCCTGATCCATTCTCGAAACTCCTCCCCGTCAACGCCATGAACTGTCCCCGACCTCATCCCGCCCGAACCGACCGGCGCGGTTTCCCGGCATGGAAAATCCTCTCCGCTGCCCTGCTGCTGGCCGCCGTTTCGGCGTCGGCCTCCGACTTTGAGGACCCCAACGCCGACCGAGAAGCGATGCCCACGGTACCGCCGGGCTTCGAGATCACGATCTTCGCCCGTGAACCGCTGGTCCGTCAGCCCTGCTCCATGGCTTTCGACCTACGGGGCCGGCTGTGCGTGGGCATGGGTCCGCAGTACCGCAATCCGACACCCAAGACACCCGGCGACAGCGTGGTCTGGGTGCTGGACACCGATGGCGACGGCAAGGCCGACCGGACCAAAGTCTTCGCCACGGGGTTTAATGCCATCCAGGGACTGGCCTGGCGCGGTCGCGACCTCTGGGTGGCCAATGCGCCCGACTTGACCATTGTCCGAGACCTCGACGGTGACGACGAGGCCGACGAGTACGTGCGCCTCTACACCGATCTCGGGAACCTCGAGCACGGCTTGCACGGCCTCAATTGGGCTCCGGACGGCAAGCTCTACATGAGCAAGGGCAACTCTAAGGGATTGTCCCAGCCGGGACGGATCGCCCCGAAAGCCTTCCGGGATCTCTGGGGCGTCACCGCTCCGCCGGGTTCGCCCGACCATCCCGCCGCGCGGACCTTCGCCAAGGGCCACTACGAAAAGAACTACCACGACCCGGAGGACGACTGGGGGCGTGAAGGCGGCGTGCTGCGCTGCGATCCCGATGGGCGTAATCTGGAGATCGTCTCGCGGGGTTCCCGCAATCCCTGGGACATCACCTTCGACACCGGGTTCCATTGGCTCGGCACCGACAACGACCAGACGAGCGGCGACCGGGTTTTCATGCCCTTCCCAAGGGCGCACTTTGGCTGGAACCATCCGTGGAGCGCCCACTGGGGTACCGAACCTCACGCCCCCTCCGCACCGGTCAGCGGTCCGCTCTTCGAGGGCTCGGGCACGGGCATCGTCTTCGGCGATTCAGCGGCATTCCCGGCATCCCATCGGGGCGTCTTCTTCATCAACGACTGGCTGCGCAAGACCACCTTCGTATGGCGTCCCCGTTGGGAAGGCGCCCTGATGCGACCCGAAGGCGGCGACTGGAAACCGTTCATCGAAGGTGGGCGTTCCCTCTTCCGACCGACCGACCTCGAGTTCGGCCCCGATGGCGCGCTGTGGGTGCTGGGCTGGGGCCGCGGCTACGGCGCGGAGTACCGCGATGGACAATTCGTCAGCGAGGGGCGCGTCTTCCGGATCACCGCCGTTCGCTCCGGTGGGGTGAAGGCGCTTCCTGCCACTCCCAACACGCCGCCCGCCCATCGCTCGCTGGACCGATTATTGGAAGCCTTCGACTCCCCGCTGCCCGTCCGGCGCGTCGAGGCACAGGAAGAATTGCTGCGCAGAGGCCCGACGGTGGCCCCGGCCCTGCGCAAGGCCCTCTCCAAGACCACGCTATCCGAAGGGCGGCAGACCTGGGCGGCCTGGACCCTGGGGCGCATCGCCGAACGGGATCCGGCGAGCGATGCCTGGTTCGAAGGTCAGGCCGCCGACGGCAAGGCGCCCTTGAACCTGCGCCTCCAGTCGGTGCGGATCGTAGCCCATCGACGCGCAGCCCGGCAGGCGTCCGAGGTGCTGCCTGCTGCCATCGTGTCGCTGCTGACCGATCGCGAACCCCGTCTGCGCTTCGAAGCGGTCCAAGCGCTGGGTCGCGTGCCCACAGCCTCGGCCCGATCGGCCGTTCCCGCCCTGCTCGAAGCCCTGGCCCGCGAGGCCGATCCCACGGTGTTCTACGGCGGATGGCAAACCTTGCGGGCGCTGCAGGATCCCGGAGCGCTACGCCCGTTGCTGGCCGATGCGCGGCCGGGAGTCCGTCGAGCAACCCTGCTGGCCCTGCTGGAAGACCACGCCTTGCCCGAGGCCGATGTGCGCCGCCTCTCGGCGGACACCGATCCCGCCGTCAAGGGCATCGCAGCCCGCTGGATCGAGAAGGCCACCGGCGAAGGCCCTTCTCTGATGGTCCGAGGCCGTCCCCTGAGCGGTACGTCGACCGACCAGAACACTGACTCCGATCTCGGGGCCGAACCCAAGCACCTCTACCCCCCGAAAATGTCCATGCCGGCACCGCCCGCCCGGGAGACCTCGGTGGCGCGGGCCTTGGAGCGCTTCCAAGACGGCGATCCGCGCCGCGGGGCCTGGCTCTTCCATCATCCGCAGGGTGCTGGATGCTTCCAGTGCCACCGGCTCGACGGCCATGGTCAGCATTTCGGGCCGGACTTGTCGGTCGTCGGCGCACGGGCCCCCGTGCAGCATCTGGTGCAATCGATCCTCGAACCCAACGCCGTCATCACGGAGGGGTTCAGCCTGCAGCGGGTCGAGACCGCCGATACCGAGCTTTCGGGCATCCTGCTTGAGGAAAGCGGACTGAGCGTGACCCTCGGATTGGCCAACGGCCGTCGCGAAACGATTCCCAAGGCGCGCATCACTGCGCGTTCCTCGGCCGCGCAATCGGCCATGCCGGCCTACGACACTGTCCTGCCGGCCCAGGCGGTCGCCGATCTCGCCGTTTACCTCGCCCGCCAGGGACAAAAGGACCAGACGGGTAATCCCGGGGCTTCCGGGATCGCCGATATCCTGGCCTTCTCCGAGAGCCCGGGTCGACTGCAGCTCACCCGGGGCGGGCAGCCCGTGGGGGACTATGTCTACCAGGATGAGCGGATCCTGCGACCACACTTCGCCAACCTCCACGCTCCCGGCGGTCATCGCGTGAGTCGCAACCACCCGCCGCGCCCACCGCTCGACGCCGTGGACCACGACACCATGCATCCCGGGCTATGGCTGGCCTTTGGCGACATCAACGGTGTGGATTTCTGGCGCAATCGCGGACGCATCGTGCATCGCGGATTCGCCCGACGGCCGGAAATCCGCGACGGGCGGCTCTCCTTCGCCACCGACAACCAACTGGTCGACCCGCAGGGCACTGTGCTGGGCGATTTGCGACACCACATCACCTGCATCGCCCAGCCCGGGGCCACTGTGCTGCTCTGGGAGGCCACCTTTCGAAGCGATGTGGGCGACCTCGTGTTCGGCGACCAAGAGGAGATGGGCTTCGCCGCCCGAGTGGCCACGCCACTGACGGAGAAGAATGGCGGACTCCTCACCAGCAGCGAAGGTCGGACCTCGGCGGCGGCGACCTGGGGACGGGCGGCAGCCTGGTGCGACTACTCCGGCACCGTGGACGGGCATCGATTGGGCATCCAGCTGGTGGCCGATGCATCCAACTTCCGGCCCAGTTGGTGGCACAATCGCGACTACGGGGTGTTCGTGGCCAATCCGTTCGGCCGCGAAGCCATGAAGCAGGGCGCTAAGAGCCGCGTGACCGTGGCCCGCGGTGAACCGTTCACGCTGAGGTTCGGGACCATTTTGCATGCCGACAGCACCACTCCGCCCGAAGCCCGGGCCCGCTGGTGCATCCCCCCGCCCGAAAAGCGCTGAACGGGGGGCAACCGGGCGGCTTACTTGGGCAGCGCCACCGACGCGGCGTGCTGCCGGCGGCGGAGGACCGCCCAGGGATCCTGGGGCTGGTCCATCGAATCGACGTACCGGTCGAGGTCGCGCAAGGCGATAGCGCGGTAGCCATTGTCCTTGAGCCAGTGCATGTACTCGCGGAAGCGCTCCAGCGGCGTGTTCACCCAAGGATGATCGCGGTCGGGGACGCCGTGAAATTGCAGGATTGCGATGCGACCGCCCCGCCCCTGCTCCGCGGCCCGGCGGAAGTTCTCCAGCGTCCAAGTGGGTCGAGCGTCGCCGGTCGTGGGAATGAGCAGCGGATGATCCCATTCCGGTTCGTAGGCCACCCCACGGCCCGTCTCGTAGGCGTACTCCGGCTGGGCACCCCGACGGGCCCAACGGAAACCCATCTCCTGAAGCAATGGAATCGCCCGGGGATGGATCGCATTACCTGGGTAGGCGAAGCTGATGGGCTTGGGAATGCCATACCGCAGGCACAGCTCGTCGATATGGGTTAGTTCCTCGCGCAGGCGACCGAGCATGTCGGGGCCGATGCCCATATGGCTGCGGGTGTGGTTGCCCACCTCGAAGCCGTCCCGGTGCAACTCGGCGATTTGCTGCCAGGTCATGTAGTCGGTCTTGTTGGTCAGGAAACTGAAGCCCTCGGTGATGAAGAAGGTCCCTCCGAAACCCAGTGCTTTGAGCAACGGACGCACGTTGCCATGCAGCGAGGCCACCGAGTCGTCGAAGGTCAGCACCACGAGCTTGTCGGGGATGGGTTGCTTACTACTGACCTTAAGGATAGGGCGGGCCAAGAACTCCCGACGGAGCCGCTGCAGTTCGGCGGTGGGATCTTCTCCTTCGTAGAACCACACCCAACCGCGAGCCTCACGCGTCTCGCCGGGCGGGCAATCCGTTAACCGCGGATCGGCGTGGATGCACGGCACCAAAGGGTTCTGCCAGACCCGGTTCAGCCCGTCCCACGCGGTGATGATCCAACGGTGTCCGCT
>JAPLUF010000008.1 GCA_026397755.1 Verrucomicrobiota bacterium | reverse complement strand
GCCTCGGGCCCGACGGTCGATACGAGGCGCTCTTGCCGGGATGATTAGTGACGGTCCACGAGACTGTCGGAGCCAACGGCCCAGAGAAATCCTCGGCTCAACATTTCCAGGAAGACCGGATCTTGGAAGGTGGCGTCGGAATGGCCGAAGGTAGTTCCAAAAACCCGGGCCTTGCCGAAGCCATTGACCCAGGCCACCGGGTAGGACTTGCCATCGGCCTCGCTCACCGAGGTTGCCAGTGGTGTGGCGCCCGGCCACATCTTCTCGATGACGTAGAGTTCGTCCTTGGGGCTGACCCAGTCTTCAGGCATGCCCTTCAGAATGGGATGCTCCGGGGCCACCTTTTTCACCGGGTATCGGCTCTGGTGATCGTGCCTCCGACTGGTGACTCCCAAAAACTTCCGCCACTCGTCGATGCTCGCAGCCCGGTAGGTGTGCATCGCGCAGTGAATGGCGACTGCTGGAACACCCGCCTCATGGACCTGGGTGATCCGCCGGATGTAGTCCGGGGATTGTGTGTCGGCGAAGCACTCGTTGTGGACCACCACATCGAAGCCCTTGGCCCAGTTGGGCTCATTGTAGAGGGCGATCTCGGCTCGCGTGCCGGAGCCGCCGTCGCTAATGACGGTCCACTCCACCCGGGCGTGCCGGGCCACAGCATTGGTGAGTGCGAATGTCTGAAGCGCATAATTGTGGCAGCAGCCACCGGTGATGAGCAGCGCGCGGATCGACCGTTTTGTCGACGCGGTGGAATGTCCTGCACAACCGGCCAGCAGCAGCAGGAGCAAACCGAGTAAAGGAGTTCGAAGAGCCATGGACACGACCTTGCGGAGAAGGCGCACCCAGGGTCAATGGCTCGCTGTCGGACGAGAGGCGTCGATGGTTTTCAGAGGGGCTTTTCAAAGAACAGTTACAGAGCCATTCGGAGCAGACTTTTAAAATAAAACTGCAAAATCATTCAGGAAATTTGAGGTCCGTCCGATGAATTGGGTGTCGCAAGACATCGGATACCGAAGACCGAAAAAAACTTCGATAGGCTCAGTAATGAACTGATGAACGCCTCCCAAGGATGGGAAAGTTTCATCCGCGACATGGATGTCGCGAGCAAACAATGGATCCCCGGAAGGGGGTCGAACTCACGGATAGAGTTATGGTCATCAAAACAAACATCTCAGCGCTCACTGCCTCCCGCAACCTCTCCGAGAATCACGACGCCCTGTCTCGATCCCTCGGTCGTCTCTCCTCGGGTTCCAAGCTGGTCAACCCCTCGGACAACGCCGCCGGGTTTGCGGTCTCCTCTCGCTTCGATGCCCAGATCAACCGCATCCAGGCCGCCAGCGACAACATCGGAAATGCTCTGTCGTTCTCGCAAACCCAGGATGGTTATCTGAAGAAGGTGGCCAAGGCTCTAGATCGCATGGGCGAGCTTTCGATGCTCGCTCTCGATGAAACCAAGAGCGCCACCGACCGAGGCCTTTACAACAACGAGTTCCTCAATCTCCAGAACTTCGTCATTAGCAGCTCCACCCGCGACTTCAATGCGGTGAGCATGTTTGGGGGCAACAGCTTCCAGGTGACGGTCGACAGCGAAGGGGCCGGTTTCTCGTATTCGGCGATCAACCTGGCGACGACCACCTTCCTCAACGCGACTGCCGTCACGACCAGCCTTACAACTACCGGCAGTGCGACGACCGCGTTGACCTTCGTGAAGGCCGCCATCAATCAGCTGGCCTCCGATCGGGCGACGGTGGGTGCCAATCAGGCAGCTCTGAACATGTATCAGGAGCAATTGGGGACTCTTAAAGACAACATGTCTGCTGCCAACAGCCGCATCAAAGACATCGATGTCGCGGAGGAAAGCACGAGCTTCGCCAAGTACAACATCCTGGTCCAGGCCGGCACGGCAATGTTGTCGCAAGCCAATTCCAGCTCGCAGAGCGTTCTCCGACTGCTCGGCTAAAGTGAGTGGTTGATGCGGTCCGGGGTGGCTGAATGAGCCTGCCCTCGTTCACCACCCGACCGGCTCCGCTCTCTCTCCACTGCATACTCTTCCGCAGTTTCCGGGTCTCGGTTCAACGCCCCTGATCAGTCCCACCCATGGCTGTGACTCCTGAACGAACGTCACAAATCCGATGTAGGACCACGAATTCTTCCCACAACCCACTTTTCTCCGTCGTGTGACGGATGGCGAAAGCCAAGCGGCCGGACGTTGAAAGATCCGGAACGGGTTTCAGGAGGTCACCCGATTAAATAAGACCTCCGGCGGCAAGGATGCCGTCTTGCAGTATGAAAGAGCTCTGGCGACGGAGCGATTTCAAGGAAGGAACCAAAACTATGGTCATTAACACGAACTACTCGGCACTGTCTTCAGGCCGGCAATTGGGCGAGTCACAAGGAATGCTGAACAAATCGCTGGCTCGATTGAGCTCGGGATCGAAACTGGTCAATCCGTCGGACGACGCAGCCGGATTTGCGGTCTCCGCGCGTTTCGACGCTCAAATCAATCGAACACAGGCTGCCGTTGACAACATCGGGAACGCAGTTTCGTTCTCCCAAACCCAGGATGGTTACCTGAAGAAGGTGGCTAAGGCCCTGGACCGTATGAGTGAGCTATCCCTACTCGCTCTCGATGAAACCAAGAGCGACACGGACCGTGGGCTCTATAACAACGAGTTCACGAAACTTGGAGCCTTTGTCACAGCATCTGCGACCCGTGATTTCAACGGCGTGAGTATGTTCGGTAGTTCCGCCCTCAATGTGACGGTTAACAGCGAGGGGACAGGCAACTTCACCTACACTGCGGTCAACCTGGGTGGCGCCAGCTACACCGCAGCTACAGGTTCCACCATCACGACGACCGGCTTTGCGACCACCGCGTTGACCAACGTGAAGAACGCCATCAATCAGTTGGCTACCGATCGCGCCACAGTGGGTGCTAATCAAGCCGCCCTGAACATGTATCAGGAGCAGTTAGGGGTGTCGAAAGACAACCTGACGGCCGCCAATAGCCGCATCAAGGACGTGAACGTCGCTGACGAAAGTACGACCTTCGCCAAGTACAACATCCTGGTCCAGGCGGGCACCGCCATGTTGGCTCAGGCTAACGCCAGTCCGCAGTCGGCCCTCCGTCTCTTGGGCTAAGCCCTCCGGATGGTTCGGTCCTGGGCGCGCTGCATCGGGCGCGCCCAGGCCGGGAGGAGCGGAGAAAATCTCCCTCCTTCGGCCCCGGACTAGAACTTCTCAACGCCAGAACGTTCTAGATCCTAATGGGCTCGCCAAGAAAGGCGGGGACGTGGACTCAGCAATCAGTCCGTAAGGCGGGTGGGGAGAAGACTCCCGGAAGTTCATTGGATCGGCAGGCCCGATGGCATTCGGGGAGGGTTTCAAAACCGGTCTTCTTGCGGATTGATTTCTGCGTCCAAAGCGTCTCCAGCAACTCCCCGGAAGGACTTCGGTCCTCCCGGGGTTTTGTCTGAGAGCCGGCCTGAAAATGGGGAGGGGTCCGCCACGAGGCCTGTCTGCTCGGTCCTTCAGCCCTGTCCTGAAAACCCTTGGCCCTGTCGAGGTCGACCGATAGATTTGGCGCTCAGAGAATTTTTTATGGCCAAACTTTCGATCCGCGACCTGAACGTCACCGGCAAACGCGTGCTAATGCGCGTCGATTACAACGTCCCGATGGAGGAGAAGGACGGGGCGATGGTGATTAATGATAGCACCCGCATTAAAGAAACCCTGCCGACGTTGGAACTGCTCATTTCCAAGGGGGCTCGAATCATCCTAGCAGCCCATTTGGGTCGTCCGGACGGCAAGCGGGAAGCGTCGATGAGCCTGGCTCCGGTGGCGGTACAACTGGGCAAAATGTTGGGTCGCCCAGTGAGCTTTGTGGACGAGACGGTCGGTGAAAAGGCCGAGGCCGCTGCAGCCGCTTTGAAGGATGGCGAGATCTTGGTCCTCGAAAATGTGCGGTTCCAGTCGGAGGAAGAAGCCAATGATCCCGTCTTCGCCGCTCGGTTGGCCCGGTTGGCCGATGTCTATGTGAACGACGCGTTCGGTGCGGCTCACCGGGCTCATGCCTCGACCAGCGGCGTGGCCCGCATCGTTCGAGCCTGGGGTGGCCAGGCTGCGGCTGGCCTTCTCATGGAGCGTGAACTGAAGTTTCTGGGTGATGAGCTGGAGAATCCGGCCCGTCCGTTCGTGGTGATCCTTGGAGGCGCCAAAGTGAGCGACAAGATCAAGGTGATCGACTGCCTGTTGGACAAAGCCGACACGATCCTCATCGGAGG
>JAPLUF010000115.1 GCA_026397755.1 Verrucomicrobiota bacterium | reverse complement strand
TTCCGACGCCACCTTCCAAGATCCGGTCTTCCTGGAAATGTTGAGCCGAGGATTTCTCTGGGCCGTTGGCTCCGACAGTCTCGTGGACCGTCACTAATCATCCCGGCAAGAGCGCCTCGTATCGACCGTCGGGCCCGAGGCACCCATGACACAGGCCGAACTAAGCGGCCGCGGTCCCGCGGAGCGCCCACCAACGCAAACCACCTCACTTACTCCCGGCCGTACGGGTGAAAGCCCGAATGTTCTGAACCTTGGCCTGCTTAGCGAAGTCCATGACCTTCACCACATCACCCCAGTTGGCGCTCTCATCGGCGCGGAGGACCACCTTGACCTTCGGATCAGCGGCGACGGCATCCTTCAATTCATTAAGCAATTTGTCGGAGGTGACCGCACGCGGGCCCACATAGAATTGTGGAGCGGCTGCGGCAATGGTCACCACCATGGGCGGCTTCTCGGCACTGGCTCCAGCCTTCGGCGCTTCACGGGTCTCGGGCAAGGTCAGAGCCACCGAGGGGGTGTTCTTGAATCGCGTGGTCACCATTAGAAAGACCATCAACACCACCAGCACATCGATGAGCGAAATAATAATAATGGCCGGAGCAGCTTTGCGGCGTCGGGTCAGGAACTTCATGGACGCACCCCTTCAGCCATGACTCCGATCATTGCACCACCACCAACACCGCGCTCCCGCAAATAATGACGCCGCATCAAGGCATCGCAAACGCTCTCCAATTCAAGACCCAGCAGTTCGATGCGCTTATTGAAAAGGCTCCAGGCCGCCAACGTAGGCATGGCTACCAGCAATCCGAGCACCGTCTTGTAGAGAGCAATCGACATCCCTTTGGCAATGAACGCGTTGTCGGCCTGGAGGTTGGTTCCAAAATCGCCCAAAAGCGGAATGATGCCGTAAATAGTCCCGACCAATCCCAACAACGGAGCAATACCCACGATAATCTCCAAGATCACCAACCCACGCTCCAAACCGGCGATCTCCTGACGAGCTCGCACCTCGAGGGCGGCCACATTCTCCGCCTTGGGCCATGGCAGGTGGTCCAAGATCGAGAGAATCAGGCGAGCCATGGGCGACGGCTGTGCCTGGCAGGCTCCACGCAAACGGGCCACATCGCCATCAGCCAAAGCATCCATCAAGGGGCGTGGCAAGATGCGGTCTCGCCGCAACGACCAAGCCCGTTCCAGCACAACGGTCAAGGCCGTCACGGAAAGTCCGAGCAAGAGCCACACAAAGGGGCCGCCATCCAAAAATGATCGCATGAGTTTCTAAGGAGTTTGGAAATATTCAAACCGGCTCCAGGGCCGGTGTCAGTAGTAGTGAAAAGTGAAAGTAATCTCGCGAGGA
Organism: Verrucomicrobiota bacterium; assembly: GCA_026397755.1. GTDB lineage: Bacteria > Verrucomicrobiota > Verrucomicrobiia > Limisphaerales > UBA9464 > SXXZ01. The sequence continues at coordinate 15,047 of JAPLUF010000115.1, read as the reverse complement.
TCCAGCGCTTGGGCTTTCAACACGCTGGGCCATCGACCGAAAGGCGAAGCCCCCATGACCGCCGCCTCGCAGGTGAAACTGAGCGTCTCACCGACGGTCGCCTCGGCGGTGGTCATCTGAGAAATCGTACCATCGCCGTGCAAACGAAATTTAAGCACCACCTTGCCCGTGCGCTCCAAGGCGTAATGACGCTCTTCCAAAAGAGCCCACCAGCGTTCCTGCACGGCAGCGATCATTCGGAGGTCGTACTCACCGAAGGGAGTGCTCTTGACGTCGAAGGACGGCGAGATGCTGAAACGACTGGATCCCCCTGGCTGAAGCATCTTCTCCCCGCGGATGATGCCCTTTTGTTCCATGGCTTGCGCCAAACGCTTGATGGGCTTGCGCCTCGGGGCTCCAAACTCCTGGGCTTCAACGGGCTTGCGCTCTTCTTGAGGGCGCTCGGTCGTGGCCTTGGGTTCCACCTTGGCCAATTGGGTTTCGCCCGGATTCTGGACCCCTCCCAAGGGCTGGGCCGTTTTAGAGTCTTTCTTCTCTTGGCGGACCGCCGTCTCCGGGGTCGCCGGGGCTTCTTCCTCCTTCGGTTGGGCCTGGGGCGGGGTCGGTGACGGTTTGGCCGTGTCGAAGGTCTTGGGCATCGTCTTCTGGATGCCCGTGATCTCCGGATCCTTGAGCGACTTTTGCGACGGAATAGCCTGACCGGACACCGCATTGGCTGCCGAGTAAAACTTGGCGTCCTTCGGCGGATCCTTCACCGCCAACGCGGGATCGACTTCGATGAAGGTCAGAGGCACCTCTTGCCAAGCCGGATCCTGTGCGGGATCCACGGATTTCGGGGGGATTGGCGCGGTGGGTTGGACCAGATTCTTGACCCAATCCGGGGCCTGGTCGGGGGCTTTGCGAACCCACACCGCGGCACCTGTCCACAGCAGGAAGACAAGAAGATGCACGACGAGCGCGACCACCGCCGCCCACGCAAGCGGGCGGAGATCCGGCCGTCGCCAGGGAGCTGTGCCTGCTATGTCCATCATCTCGCGAGGCCAAAACTGGCGCACGGTTGCCTCGGGGGCAACGGGAAGTTGGATCTGCGAGAGACGGGCCCCGCTAAGAGCCTGTCTGAAAATGGGGAGGGGCCCTGCGGCTGGGGAATTCTGGGTTGGGCAAGGCGGTGAGCGGCGGGGCAGACCTCCTGCGGTCTGTTCCGACCGAACCAACGCAGTCCAAGCCGGAAAGACCCGCCGCCCGGAGGGTTTGGGAGGGAAGGGCCCGCTGGCGGCGTTGCTTGTCGGTCACAGACCGCTGCGGGTCTGCTTCCTCCTCGCGCCTTGCCAATCGAACCCTTCTCTCCCAAACAGAACCCCTCCCCAGTTTCAGACAGGCTCTAAAACCGGGCTTGGCTGCAACGATTCTGTTTAGGCTCGGCCCCACGGTGCGTCACCACGTCCTTGAGCCAACACCCGGAACCCACGACCGAAGTGCTCAGGGTGAGTCAATGTCTGGAAGGCTCGGACGCGTTGAGTGCTCCAATCCGGGAAGCGGCCCGGACTCCGCTGAGTCGATTCGAGAATTCGCATGAGGAACCTTGATTGGCGTTCCCGATACCACGGCTCCAATCCCTCCTGCAGACCCGCTTCAGCGACGGCGCTAAAATCGACGTGGGCCGTCAAGTCCACCTCACCTGGAAACGACAAGAGGTCGTCGAATACCCGGTGACGGTGGTAGGCTCGCAGCGTTCCCGCCGATCGGCCGGGAGTCAGAAACTCCTCCGCCTCCAACCCGTAATCGATGGTGATCAGACATCCAGCATGCAATGCGGCGGCGGCCCGAGCCCACCAGGCCACCGCTGTCGGGCATCGCTCGCGAACAAATCCGTTGGGCAACACCGACTGTAATTCTTCCGGCAAGTTCCACTCCATCGGCGCGGGTGTCGGCAGTTCAATCCAGTCGAATCTCTTCTCTTTCCAGCAGACACCCTGCTCTACCCATCGCCGCTGGTCGGTGCTCCAGCACCAGCGTTCCACCGGAAAAGCATCAAGCAGTTCATTGGAGAGAATGACCCCGCTCACCTGGGCTGGCATCACCTCGCTCCAGACCACGCGCTCGCCGAAGCGGGCCAAACGCTCACGCTGCCAAGCCTGACGTGTCGCACTCGGCTCAACGATCCGGTAACAGAAGCGCTCACCGCCCTTAGCGGTTCCACGCATGAGCGCCTCCAGGATATCTTCCGCCCATCGGCCGTCGTGAGCCCCAGCCTCGACGATTTCTACAGGCCCGTCGGACAACACCTCCGATGCGCCGACCTCGTGCTCGATCCAATAAGCCATCAATTCGCCAAAGAGGGATCCCACCGAGACACTGGTCGCAAAATCTCCGCTACGACCCACGATCCGAGGGTTGCGCTCGTAGTACCCGAGACCAGGCTCATAGAGAGCCATCTCCATGTAGCGAGCCAGCGAGACAGCGCCACTCTGAGTTCCCATCGCTGCCTGAATCCGCTCAACGAGAGCAGAAGAGCATTCCATCAAAGGCCTCGGCACTCCCAAAGACATGGATTCAGAAGTCTCGCTCATGTGCGGACCGGCTCCAGATCGACACTCCACAAGCGCTGCCCCTCTCGATTCAAATGGGTCACGGTGGCCACCTGGGTCACCGGGGCGATGCGGACCGACCCAAAGAATTGTTCTGTGCTCCAGGGCCCCGAGACAGCCTGCCCCGGTTTGCGCGAAGAAAACCGAACCTGCGGCCCGAAAGTGTTGTCGAGAATTCCCGGCCCAAAGGTGCCCGCGTGGAGAGGGCCACTGACAAACTCCCAGAAGCCGTCAAACTCGGAGAACTGAGCCTCCGCGGGATCATAAAAATGCGAGGCGCAGTAATGAACATCGGCCGTCAACCAGACCACATTGCGGACTCGATGGTCCCGCAAATGGCGCAACAGCGATGCGATCTCCAATTCACGACCCAGGGGAATCCCGTCCCCATTGGCTCCGTTTTCGAAGGCCTCGGCGCCATCGCGGACCAACAGCCCGAGGGGCATATCGGAGCACACGAACTTCCAGGTGGCCGTGCTGGCCGCGATGGATTCCTTCAACCAATCCAGTTGGGTACGTCCCAGATAATCGGTTTCTGGACCGGAGATGGGCTGGCGGTTCGGACTGTTGGGGCCCCGGTAGGAACGCAAGTCCAGGAAGAACAATTCGCAGTGAGGCCCGCGGCGGATGCGTCGATAAATTTGCCGCTGCGGATGGTTCCGAATCGGCATGTACTCGAAGAAGGCCTGTCGCGAACGGGCCGCGAGTAAGTTCACGTCGCGAACCCGATACCCCGCGGAAACGGGCAGCAACTCTCCGGGATACCAGTTGTTCAGCACCTCATGATCATCCCATTGGGCAAACATCGGAACACGGGCATTGAAACGCCGGACATGGGCGTCCAACACGTTGTAGCGGTAGTTGCCACGGAACTCGCCCAAGGTCTCGGCCACCTTCGATTTTTCTTCGGTGACCTGATTTTTCCAGAGGGTTCCATCCGGAAGTCGCATCTCGGCTGCCAGCGAATTGTCGGCATAGATCGTGTCTCCGCTGTGAACAAAGAACTGCGGATCCTGGGCCAACATGGACTGGTAAGTGCGCATACCACCACGCCCCTCATCGATGCCGTAACCCTGACCGCAGGTGTCTCCCGACCAGACAAAATGCACTTCCGAACCCGGACCCGTGGCCGCACCGGCCGTGACCAACGACCCTGCCTCCCAGTCTCCGGCCACCCCTTGCCGATCCTCGAAGCACACCCGGTAAAAGATACGACGACCGATCGGGAGGTCCCGAAGGAGCATTTTGGCGGTGTGATCGGACTCCGGACCCGTGACCGGCCCCACCCGTCGTTGCCGAGTGCGGAATGACTCGTCCTCAGACCATTCCACCACCATGCGGGCGGACTGATCGCAACGGCTCCAGATGATTGCCGATGAGGCATCCACATCGCCACTGGCCACTCCATGGGTCACGAGCGGGCGTGCTCCCAAATGCACGGCCGGCAACGCGCCGATCATTGGAACGGCCCAATGACCACCCACCGCGGCCAGAGCCGCACCAAACTGCCGCCGAGAGAGCGTTGCCATACCAACGATTGGACGCCACCGCCCCCTCCGGAGCAAGAGCCAGCCCTTCCCAAGCTTCCGATTTCACCCAAACGCATTCTAGAGGACACCCAACGGTGCGTTGACCTCCGCGGGCCCGGTTCATACCGTCGCGGCGCTTTATGCAAGTTCTTGTTTGCGACCCCATTTCCCCGCGCGGCATCGCGTATTTCCAAGCACGCCCTGAATTCAAGGTAACCGTCCTGTCCAAGCGACTGTCCGAGGCAGAATTGCTGCCCTTGCTGGCCGACGTGGAGGCCCTCGTGGTCCGCTCCGAGACGAAGGTCACCCAGGCGGTGCTGGAGGCGGCCCCGAAACTCCGGGTCGTCGGGCGAGCTGGGGTGGGTGTCGACAACGTCGATGTCTCCGCCGCCACCCAACGGGGCGTCGTGGTGATGAACACCCCGGCCGGCAACACCGTCACCACGGCCGAATTGACCTTCTTTATGCTGGGTGCCCTCGCCCGCAAGATCCCCGCCGCCCACGCCACCATGGCCGCGGGCAAGTGGGACCGTAAGGCGTTCCAGGGAATAGAGATTCAGGGCAAAACCCTCGGCGTACTGGGCATGGGCCGCATTGGTTCAGAAGTCGCCAAACGGGCCCTCGCCTTCGGAATGCGAGTCATTGCCTACGACCCCTTCCTCACCGAAGCCCGTGCCCGCCAATTGGGAGTCGAACTCGTCGCCGACACCGATGCCATCTACCGCTCCTCGGATTTTATCACCGTCCACATGCCGGTGACTCCGGACACTCGAGGCATGATCAACTCGGAATCCATCGCCAAGATGAAGCCCGGCGTGCGGATCGTGAACTGTGCCCGTGGCGAGATCGTCAACGAGCCGGACCTGATTGCCGGACTAGAATCTGGAAAAGTGGCCGGGGCCGCTCTGGATGTCTTTAGCTCTGAACCTCTCGCGGCTGACCACAAACTCCGGTCGCTCCCCAACGTCGTACTCACCCCGCATCTCGGAGCGAGCACCGAAGAAGCCCAAGAGAAGTGCGGTCTGGAAGTCGCTGAAATCATCAGTGCCTTCCTACTTACCGGCGAAGTTCGCAACGCGGTCAACCTCCCCGGAGTCGATGCCAAGGCCTTTGAACAAGTCCAACCCTATGTAGCGTTGGGCGAGAAGCTCGGCAGCCTTCTCAGCCAACTTGCCCCTCCTGGAGTGGACCGTTTGTATGTCACCTTCGGCGGGAAGGCTCAGGACCTCCCGGCGACCGACCCAGAGACCCGCGCCATCCTCAAGGGGTACCTCAACGCCAGCGGTACCGGTCCGAAGGACATCAACAACATCAATGTGCGCTCCATTGCTTCCAACCTCGGCCTGACTGTCGAAGAAAAAAAGTCCGATGAGCCCGTCACCTTCAATGAGTGGCTGCACGTCCAGTTGTTCCACGGCAACACCAAGGTGGGCAGTGCTGGGGGCACTTTCTTCGGATCGTCCCAAAATCCCCGGATCGTCCGAGTCTCGAGCACACCGGTAGAAATACCCACCTCGGGCACCATGCTCCTGCTCAACAACCAAGACCGCCCTGGCATGGTGGGAAAGCTCGGCAGCATTTTGGCCGATCACAACGTCAACATCGCCAGCATGAGCCTCGGTCGTGAGACCGAGGGTGGACTAGCCCTGACGGTGCTCGTGCTCGACAGCCGGCCACCCAAGGCCTGTCTAGATCAATTGGCGGCCGATCGATCGATCTCCAACGTCCGTGTGGTGACTTTGTAAGTCACCAATCCCATCGAGGCTCCGGAGCGACAAGGCATCGCTTGCGGAGCTCGAGTTTGGATCCGTTCACGACGATCTGACACGACTTAGCCCACGAAACCCGGGCGATACTGAGTCTTCACCCACGAATTGGCTGAAGGCAGATTTCGAATCTTGAGCGCCTTGGAATCCCATTCCAGACGCTGACCAGCCCGGATGGCGAGGTTACCCAAGAGCAAGGTTTCGGTCACAGGTCCGGCCACATCGAAGGCAGACTGTGCCTTCGGGCCGCCTTTGCAGGCCCGGATCCATTCCTGATAGTGGGCCCCCTCGGAATCAGCGTATTTCTCAAACCTCTCAGGGACCGATTTGAGATCGGCGGCAGTCCGGCCCGACCGAAGTTTGCCGCCACCCGGCAGGCTTTCGTAGCTCGTCAGGAGCGTGTCTTCGGAACCCACTATGAGGACGCCATTGCCCCCGTAGGCCTGCCCGGGGAACAAGTGCGTCGGCGGCAGGGATCCGCCATCGTACCAATGGAACCGCAGCGCGGCCTGACCTCGACGGGCTGGAATATCCCAGACCACGTGCGAACGCACCGGGCCGGTTTCGTCATTAGCCCCCTCCGACGTGGCCTCGACGGCACTGGGATTGGACAAATCCATCGACAACGTAGGCACGTTGAGTAAGTGGCACCCCATGTCACCGACGGCACCAGTCCCGAAGTCCCACCAACCGCGCCACTTGAAGTGGCCCCATGCCGGATGATAAGGGCGCTCTGGAGCGGTCCCAAGCCACAGGTCCCAGGACAATTCCTTTGGAACCGTCGGACGATCGGTCGGGCGCTGGACTCCCTGGGGCCACCAAGGACCGGGACGATCGGTCCAGCAGTGGATCTCCCGAACCGTTCCTAGCACCCCTGCCTTAACCCACTCGGCGTCCCTCCGAACGGCCGCCCGCGACATGCCTTGGTTGCCCATTTGCGTAGCCACGCCCGCCGCTCGGGTGGCTCGGGTCAGTTCGCGGGCCTCCCAAATCGTGTGGGTTAATGGCTTCTGGCAATAGACATGCCATCCGTGTTGGACCGCACGCATCGATGGCGGGAAGTGCGTGTGATCGGGCGTGGAGACAGTGACGGCGTCGATCTGGTTGCCCAACTGATCGAACATTTCCCGCCAATCAGCAAAGCGACGGGCCGAGGTAAAAGTCTTGCCGGCTTGAGCCAAACGGCCGGAATCCACATCACAAATCCCGACAATATTCTCGGTCGCACCCGCCTGAGTGACGTCGGTCCACCCTTTTCCACCCACGCCAACGGCTGCGATGCGAAGGCGCTCATTGGCGCCCAACACCCGACGACGACTGACATAGGGGAACTGGCATCCACTCAAATAAGCCCCTCCGGCGAGCAGGATGGAATCCCTAAGAAATTGACGACGTGACGGGGAGTTCATGAGTTCAACGGTGGTCCGACACCGCGACCTCCGGCAAGTCGGATTCGCCCGGCTGAGCGCAAACTCATTTTGCACAGGCCCCGCTGCCGCCCGGTTTCCAGGGTTGGCGACACAGGCAAGAACAGGCAAGCTGGTGAGAGTTTTCCAAGTCATCCGATGGCCTCCACTGTTGCACCTCACGCTCCGTCTTGGCGCCGCCTCCTGCAAACCGCAGGTCCGTTGCTGGGTTTGGTCTTTGTCTTGGGACTTCTGGCACTCAGTGAAGAAGCCCGCCCTACCCTCTTCACGGGCCGCAACGCGGCCATTGTCCTCACTCAAACCGTCATCGTGGCTTTAGGCTCCATCGGCATGACGATGATCATCGTCAGTGGTGGCATCGATCTCAGTGTTGGAGCCGCGGTCGCCTTCAGTTCTGTGGTTGGAGCCAAAATGCTCACCGCCGGCCACAACTCCTGGATGGCTGCAGCGGCTGTCATGGGTACCGGAGCGCTGATCGGCGCCGCCAATGGAGGGCTCATCGCCGGAATGCGCCTGTCTCCCTTCATCATCACTCTCGGAATGATGGGCGTCGTGCGTGGGGGCGCCAAATGGATCAGCGGCAAGCAAGCGGTCTACAACCCCGAAGGCAGCGGTCTCAACTCCCTAATGGAGCGGACCAACCCGCAGGGCTTCCTACCGCTTCCTCCGGGCGTTTGGATTACCTTGGGCCTGGCGGTGGTCGCTAGCTTCATTATGCGCCGCAGCGTTTTTGGTCGCCATGTCTACGCTATCGGGTCCAGCGAACCGGCCGCTCGCTTGTGTGGCGTCCGCGTGCAACGGGTCAAATTGTTGCTCTACACACTGGCGGGAGCCTTCTTCGGATTGGCCGGATTAATGCAGCAATCTCGACTCACCCAGGGAGATCCTACGGTGGCCGTCGGCCTTGAATTAGACATCATCGCCGCCGTCGTGATCGGCGGAGCCAGCCTCAACGGTGGCATCGGTGGCATCGGAGGCTCGCTGATGGGAGCCCTCCTGATGGCGGTTCTGCGCAATGGCACCAACCAACTCGGCTGGGATTCCTACATTCAGGAAATCATCATCGGTGCGGTGATTGTCATGGCCGTGGGCCTGGACAAATGGCGCCAGGGTCGCACGCACTGACACCGCACGACCCTCAACAATTGAGGACAATTCTCTGAGCGAACGCGGGCCCGCCCTGCACAGCCACTCTGGTACCAGTAAACTCTTCGATTTTGAGCCATTCTCGGTTTGAATCGCCCGGACATGGACAAGCGGTTCTACATCACCACGGCAATTGATTATGTGAACGGGGCTCCCCACCTCGGGCACGCCTACGAAAAGGTGGTGGCCGACGTCATCGCTCGGGCTCGGCGAAGCCTGGGACAGTCTGTCTTCTTCCTGACCGGATTGGACGAACACGGCCAGAAGGTCCAGCAAGCGGCCCACGATTTGGGCCAATCGCCTCAGGCCTATTGCGACGACCTCGCCGTCCAGTGGAGTTCCTTCGTCCAGTCCCTCGGCTTGAGTCACGATGACTTCGTCCGTACCACCGATGCCCGTCATCAGCACATCGTGGTGGCGTTGCTCAACCGACTCCACGCGACGGGTCACTTCTACAAGTCGGCCTACCGGGGATTTTATTCGGTGAAGGAGGAAACATTCCTCACCGAAAAAGACCGCAATCCCGACGGTTCCTGGGATCCGCAATGGGGCGTCGTGCAGGAACTGGTTGAGGAGAACTGGTACTTCAAGCTGGGTGAACACCAATCGTGGTTGGTCGAGTACCTTGAAAAGAATCCCGAGTTCGTCCAACCCACCAACCGGCGCAACGAGGTCTTAGGTTTCCTGCGTTCCCAGAAGCTTGAAGACCTCTGCATCTCCCGTCCGTCATCCCGACTCTCCTGGGGAATCCCCCTGCCCTTCGATCCCGGCTACGTGACTTACGTCTGGTTCGATGCGTTGGTGAACTATTTTTCTATCCCAGCCGCCTTGGGCGACCCCGCGGCACTCGCGCCCCTCGGCAGCCCAGCGCCCGCCGGTTCCAGCTTGTCCGTTTGGCCCGCAGACATTCATTTGATCGGCAAGGACATCCTCAAGTTCCACGCCGTTTACTGGCCGATCATGCTTCACGCCCTCGGCGCCCCGTTGCCCAAGACCATTTTAGTCCATGGTTGGTGGCAGAAAGACGGCGCCAAGCTCAGCAAGAGCACCGGCAACGTAGTGGATCCCCTGGCCATCATTGGCGAATGGGGGTTAGACGCCTTCCGCTACTACGTCGTCCGTGAATTGGGCATTGGTCCCGACGGCAACTGGACCGACGACGGGTTCCGCGTCCGCTACAACTCGGAATTGGCCAATGGACTGGGCAACTTGCTCAACCGGGCGGTCAACATGCTCAACAAGTATCGAGCGGGCGTGGTCCCTTCCCCGTCGAGAACCCTCGCCGCGGAGGCCACAGCGGTCGTCGAAAAAACTCGGGCATGCTACCTGGCAAACGACCCGCAAGGAGCCCTCATCGCGGCCTGGGAGCTGGTGAATCGGGCCAACCTGTTCGTCGAAGAAACGAAACCCTTCCACCTAGCCAAAGATCCAGCCCAGTCCGAGCTATTAGATTCGGTGCTCTACAATCTAGTGGAGTCCTGCCGAATTCTAGCCGTGCTGGTACAACCGGTGATGCCGGCGACCGCTGATAAAATCTTCGCCCAACTCAAGGTCTGTGGAGAGGCCTCCGATTGGAAGCAATCGGCCTGGGGCGGTCTGGCGCAAGGGCACCAGGTCGGGGCACCCATCCCGCTCTTCCCCCGCAAAGATCTCGCTCCGAAATAAGCCACGGAGATCTGCCTACTTGCTCGAAGATCTGCGACCGCTCCTCTGGCAAGTCATCGTCGATCTCGATCGGGGTTGATCGGAGTTGAAGTCTATCGCGGTCGAAATCTCGCGATAGATATTTCCCCCACTTCAACCAGTGAAGGCCGAGGCGAGCGCACCCGCTACGGCCCAATGCCTACCGGCGGCCCGACCGGTCTGAGCCTCAGGGAACCTTCACCTTGGACAGCAGCGTGCCGACGATGCTTTCTGTGGTCACTTCTTCGGCTTCGGCCTCATAGGTGAGGAGAATACGGTGCCGCAAAACGTCGAGAGCGATGCGCTTCACGTCCTCCGGTGTCACATGGTTGCGACCCTCGATGAGTGCGCAGGCCCGTGCGGCCAAGGTCAGATTGATCGTGGCCCGTGGACTGGCGCCGATTCGGACCAGTCGCTTGAGTTCTGGGGCCACTCCGGAACCCGCAGCCGCCTCACGGGTCGAAATCACCAAGCGGACGATGTAGTCGCGCACCAACGGATCCACATGGATCGAGTTGACCAGAGTTTGATAGGCGGAGATTTCCTCCGGCTTCACCACCGAATCAATGGTGAGTTGCGGGCGGGTGCTGGCCATGCGGTCGAGGATGATCAATTCCTCCTCGGCCGACGGATAGCCGACCACGACCTTCAACATGAATCGATCCATCTGAGCCTCGGGCAAGGGATAGGTTCCCTCCTGCTCGATAGGATTCTGGGTTGCCAACACGAGAAAGGGATCCGGCAATGGCCAAGTCTTGTCACCGATGGTCACCTGCCGCTCTTGCATGGCCTCCAGCAATGCGGACTGCACTTTGCTCGGGGCGCGGTTGATTTCATCGGCCAGCACCAGATTGGCAAAAATCGGTCCCTGCCGGGTTGAGTAAGTCCCCTGCAACGGATCATAAATCAGCGTTCCAGTGATGTCGCCCGGCAGCAAATCAGGCGTAAATTGAATCCGCGAAAACTGACAGTCTGTGGCTCGGGCGAGTGCGCTGACGCTCGCGGTCTTGGCCAAACCGGGCAACCCTTCGAGCAAAATGTGACCACGGGCCACCAGGCCCACCATCAACCGATGGATCAATTCTTGTTGCCCCACGATCACCCGAGCCATCTCCGAGCGGACCCGGCCCAGGTGTTCACTGGCAGCACGATACGGAGCGAGGGATGTAGAATCAGTGGGGGCACTCATGGCTGAATCGATTGAGCTGCAAACAATCAGTGAACTAGGCTTGAAGTCCAGCCTCACACCGAACTTTCACCCCAATAAAAAAAATATTGCCGATCTTCCACGCCAGAATGCTCTCGCCCTGAAAGCCAGGTCGGGTTCCTATAGGCACCGAAGCATGCACCTCGCTCGTTGGCTGATACTCTGGACCCTGGCCGCGTCGGTCGCTTTCACCGCCGAGCTTCCCACCGTGGAAGGAGCATTAGGATGGATGCGCAAGGGCGACTCCACCAACGCGATCGCCACACTCGGTGCCGTGCTCAAGCAAAAGCCCGACGAAGTCCGAGCGTGGCACTTGCGAGCCCAAATCCGGGCTCTCAGTGGCGATGCGGACGGAGCGATCTCAGACTTCGGCGAGGCGATTCAGCGCAACCCAAAATCCCCTTACCTCGTTCAGGAGCGCGGAATGCTTCATTTCCGTCGCAATGACATGGAAAAGGCTCTCATCGATTTTGATCGAGCCAACGAGATTGATTCTCGGATGGCGCCACAAAATTGGCAGCGCGGCATCGCCCTCTACTACGCCGGACGCTACGCGGACGGACGCCGGCAGTTCGAACTGCACCAGACGGTCAATTCCGATGACGTGGAGAATGCCGTCTGGCACTTCCTGTGCGTGGCACGCGAAAAGAACCCGGAGACTGCACGCGCCCGATTAATCCCCATCCAGGGCGATGTGCGTGTCCCGATGAAGGAAGTCCACCGACTCTTTGCTGGGTCAGCGACGCCCGCCGACGTGATCAAAGCCGCCGAGGAAACCTCGACCGATCCAAAAGCTAAACAAAAGCACCTTTTCTACGCCCGCCTCTATCTGGGCCTCTATTTCGAAGCGACCGGGGACAAGACCCGCGCCGCCGAACACATCCGCACGGCCGCCAACATGGCTCCGCGCGACGATTACATGGGCGATGTCGCCCGTGTCCACGCCCGCCGTTTGAAAGATGAACCCTCCTCCGACCGATTCCCCTAACTCCAGCAACGGCCCGCGACGCGGCCCAGACCGGCCTGCTCGCGGACCCCGATTCGTCCAGCAACGCCGTCCTTTCAGCCCGCAGCAAAGCCCCCAGCCAGACCGTCGACCCGGCGCCGCTCGGCCCAACGCCCATCCAGAGGCACGGAATCCGTCCCCCAGACCGGAGGGAAGACACCCCCAGCCTCCACGAGGCGAACTGCCCGATGAGCCGGGAGGGATTCCTCCCTCCCAGATGACTCCGCTGCAATTGGATGTTCGGATCGTGAGCCGTTCCACCCCCGAGAACCCTGCGGACATGGTCTTGCGCCAAACGCTCTTCCGCCGTCGGGGTCTGTCGCCCTCCGATGCCACTTGGGTCAGTCGGGCCGTTTTTAGTTTTTTCCGATGGGAACGCTGGTTGGCCAGTGATCGTCCTCTCGAATCTCGTATCGAAGATGGCTTGCGCCTAGCGGCTCGGTTCGCCGCAGAACCCAAAACTTTTTCCAACGACGAACTGGTCCGCAATACCCTGCCCGATTGGGCAGCCCAACACCTGTCGGTGACGCCGGAGTTGGCACGCGCACTCCAACGCGAACCCAGCCTCTGGATCCGAAGCCGACCCGAATCCAGTGAAGAGTTGTCCCAACGTCTTCGCGATCTCAAGCCCGGCCCCTTCCCCGACTCGTACCAGTACGCAGGCCGGGACGACCTCTTCATAGACCGGGGGTTTCAATCCGGCCAATTCGAGATCCAGGATATCGCCTCTCAGGCCGTGGGACGCATTTGTGCACCGCGCGCCAGTGAGGTGTGGTGGGATGCCTGCGCGGGCGAAGGCGGCAAAACCCTGCACCTGTCGGCACTCATGGGTGGCAAGAGCCTCATCTGGGCCAGTGACCGTGCGGCCTGGCGTCTCGATCGCCTCCGCCAGCGAGCCGGCCGGGCCAAGTGCTTCAATTACAGGGCTGTGCATTGGGACGGCTCGGAACATCCGCCCACGAGGACCCGCTTCGACGGCATTCTCCTTGACGCCCCCTGTTCTGGATTGGGCACCTGGGGTCGCAATCCCCATTCCCGATGGACAACCACAGTCCAGGATATTGAGGAACTCGCAGCCATTCAGCGAAAGTTGCTCCAGCACGTGGCCGACTCCCTCAAACCGGGAGGTCGATTAATCTACGCCGTCTGCACGCTAAGCCGTGCCGAAACGACCGAGGTCGCCGACTGGTTCACCCAGGAGCGCAGTGACCTTGATACCCTCGCCGTGATCAATCCGTTCCAGCCCGACGAACCTCCGGTCACCCAGTTACAACTGTTGCCTCAGGACACCGGCGGCAACGGCATGTTTATCGCCGCCTGGACGAAGCTCTGATTGGGGGGCGTTACAGCGCCTCTACGACAACTCCGTGGGGACCCGCGGAGTTGTCTCTCCCAGACTGAGTCAGGCCTTCAACTATGCCTTGAGTCCCAGGCCGAGGCTCTCGCGGCAGAAGCGGAGGCTCTTCTCCAGTTCATCGCGCTGCCGCTGCTTGTCACCGCCATCGTACGGATCCATCGCCTGCCCGCGACGGGCGACCGCCAGGAATCGTGCAAATTCTACGGCCGACTTCTTGGGGAAGGCCTCCCAGAACGACTCCTGGTAATACGGAAAATCCGCGGCGAATCCGCCGATGGTCTCGATGTTCACCGCCACACCGGGACACAGTTGCGCGTACCGATCGAAGTACCGACTCAGGTCTACACAGCCCCCGTCGCCCATCGCCGTCCACTGCACCTTGCACCCCTTATCGGTCTGCCAAATGCGCGAATCCCGCAAGCTAGTGGTAATCGCGTAGGGCCCGAGTTTCTCCAGGCTGTCCAAGGGATCTTCGAGAGTCCAAGCCGCATTGCCGGAGTCCATGTTGGCACCGACAAACTCGCGACCGGCTGCTTCGATCAAGGTGATCAATTCTTCAGCCGTCATGTCGCCCGCATGATTTTCAACCGACACTTTGACGCCCAAATCCAGGGCCTGATTCCGGCACGCCTTCAACACCTTAACCGTGTCGGCGATCCGCGCCTCGATGCCTCCCGGAGTCCGGGGCGGGCGAACCCACCGCCTTGGAAAGGCGCAGCCCCAGCGACAAATGCTCCTCGGCAGTGCCCCAGTCTTTTTTAAACGACTTGGAGGTCGGACAAATGCTCCAGGAACCCAGTAAGATTTCTAAGCCCTTGTCTGCGGCGTACTTGCGCAACTCCGATGCCGCCGAGGTTTCCGACGAACCCAGTCCGGCCAGATCCGTGATGAAGAGCGTATCGAGATGCAACCCGGCCGCGTAGTCCACCAACTCGCGCCCCTTCCATCCCCAAGCCCGAACGGCGAAGTTGTCGATGCCCAGCTTGATGCGATTGCCTGAGGAATCCCGACGTGCCGGAACAGCGGCCGAAGCGATGGGAGCCACGAGAGCAGAGGCGCCAGCCACGGTGGCGGCGGTGAGGAATTTTCGACGGTTCATGGTGTGGGGAGAGCTTTTGCCGGGACACGTCATTTTGGCCAGAGCGGAAAACCGTCCGAGTTAGGAAACAGGCGGAACCGACTCGGACGATTGGGGATCCTGAGGCAAGCCGTAGGCCTCGGCCAAACGACGGGCCATGCGGGCCTCGGCCCTGAAGTCACCGAACCACCACCGCAGGTACAACCCGTTAACCGCACTCCATCCGCACCAAAGAACAGCCCAACAAAACCAGACTCCAG
>JAPLUF010000119.1 GCA_026397755.1 Verrucomicrobiota bacterium | reverse complement strand
GTGATCGCTTCCAATGCTTGCTCCGGCCCGGTCCCGCTGCCGCCCGGGGTGTGCGGTGGTGAAGAAGGGGCGTTGGGGACGGGCTCTTAGGTGGGTTGTCGGTGACGGGCTCTGCGGGAACGGTCCTGCGCTCGCAGGGAAGCTCGGGGGAGGGGTTGCTTTCGCGCTGTGCGCGAGGGGTTTTGGTGATCGCTTCCAATGCTTGCTCCGGCCCGGTCCCGCTGCCGCCCGGGGTGTGCGGTGGTGAAGAAGGGGCGTTGGGGATGTGCCTGCGTTCGCAGGAATGCGCGAGGAGAGAAGGGGTTTTACCTTCAGTGTTCGTTTCGGCCTGGTCCGGCGGCGGCTGCTTTTAGGGGTGGGTTTGGGGGATGATGGGCATTTCCAATGGGGGCCTTCGATGGTAGTGTTTCTGGGTGTCCACTGTCTTTCCATCGATGGGTTGCTGGCTGAGCACCGTCCTTGCCCTTGGGGGACTCATTCTGGGGACCGGTCAGGTGATGGCTTTGGGGCCGGATTTCACTCGTTCGGTGCGTCCCATTTTGGCCGCTAAGTGCTACGCGTGCCATGGCCCGGACGCCGAGGCCCGTAAGGCGGGGTTGCGCTTGGATACGGTGGAGGGTGCGACGAGTCCGCTGAAATCGGGTGGGGTGGCGATTGTGCCAGGTAAGCCGTCTTCCAGCCCGATGCTGGCTCGGGTGGTGCATTCCGATCCAGACGAACGCATGCCGCCGAAGGGAGAACCGTTGAACCCGAACGAGGTGCGAATTCTGGAGCAGTGGATTGCCGCCGGTGCTGGCTATGCTGAGCCCTGGGCGTTCCGTGCTCTTCAAGACCCTGGCTTGCCCTCTGTTCGTAATGGG
The DNA here is from genome assembly GCA_026397755.1 of Verrucomicrobiota bacterium. Classification (GTDB taxonomy): domain Bacteria; phylum Verrucomicrobiota; class Verrucomicrobiia; order Limisphaerales; family UBA9464; genus SXXZ01. The sequence goes on along the minus strand of JAPLUF010000119.1, from coordinate 40,361 downwards.
CAGTGGTGTTGGGGAGGTATCGACGCCTTCGTTCTCGCCAACCGCGAGGCGGCGCGGTTGCCGGCTCCGGCGCGGGACATCGATCACGCGGCGTTGCTCCGTCGGTTGTCGTATGACTTGCGGGGGTTGCCGCCGACGACGGAAGAGGTGCGGATCTTTTTAGCCGATCCCACTCCCGAACACTATGCGCGCTGGGTGGACCGATATCTGGCAGACCCGGCCTTCGGTGAGCGCTGGGGCCGTCATTGGCTGGACCTCGCCCGCTTTGCCGAGACCATGGCCCATGAATTCGATTTCGATATTCCCTATGCCTGGCGCTATCGGGATTACGTGGTCGAGGCCTTCAATGCCGATCTGCCGCTAGCTCGATTCGTGGCCGAGCAGGTGGCCGGTGACTTGTTGCCGCCGCGGCCGGGTTTGGGGCTTCCCAATGCTGCCCCTATTGGGACGGCGTGGTGGTTCCTCGGGCCTGCGACCCATGCTCCTGTCGATGTCCGTCAGGATGAAGCCGATCGATTGGCCGGGGCGGTGGATGTGGCGGGCCGGAGTCTCTTTGGGTTGTCGATCGCCTGTGCCCGTTGTCACGACCACAAGTTTGACCCCATTCCTACCCGGGATTTTTATGCGTTGTCGGGCGTGGCCCGGAACACGCGACGCATTGAGGGGTTCCTCGATGCCGATGCGCGGACTTCGGGCCGCGCGTTGGCGGCCCAGGAGTCTTTGGAGGCGGTGGCTCAAATGTTCGGTGTCTCCGGAGTAACTCGTGCCACTCAGGCTGTGGGTGTCACGGTGCTGGATGACGTGATTCAGGGTGGTGCGGGGTGGTCCCGCAGCGGACACGCGTTTGATGCCTCGGGTTCTCGGTTGGCTCTCACGACGGCTGGGGAGCTTCGGGTCGCGGAGACGGGCACTCTCGACAGTGCTCGCCTTGCATTGCCGCTGGCCGGCAGTGCCCGTTCGGCCGATTTCACCATCCAGAAACGCTATTTTCACGTCCGGTTGCGGGGTAGCGATGCCGCCTTCCGTGCCGTCGTGGACAACTACTGGCTCGATAAGCATGTGGGCCTGCTCTTCGAGGGATACCGTCGCCGCCTCGGGCGCGTCGAAGGGGTGGAGGCCCAAAAAGACCCGCGCGAGATGGCTTGGCGAATCGAGACGTTCGACTTCTCTCGCTATGCAGGGGAACGCGTTCACTTCGAGGTGCAGGATGACGGCCCGGGTTGGATCGAGGTCGATACGATTCTTGCGAGCGATGCGCCCACGCCGCCCCCCTTCGAACAGTGGGATTCTGACGGCTTGGCCAGCGGGCTGAACGCAGCGGCTCCGGGCTTAGCCGAGGCGCGCCGGCGCGTTGTTGAGGCTCGGGATGCGTTGCTCGCCTGCGCTCCGCCTATTCGCGCATTGGTGGCCGATGAAGGAGGTCCGTTGGACGAGCCAATTCACCTCCGCGGTGCGGCTCACCGCCCGGGCGAGGCCGCTCCGCTGGCGCGATTGTCTCTGCTGGGTGCCCGTGACAAGGAACCTGTAGTGGGCAGTGGTCGCCGGGCCTTGGTGGCAGCACTCACCGATCCGCGTCGCCCGTTCTTGTGGCGAACCACTGCCAACCGAATTTGGCTCAAGATGTTCGGGCGCGGCATCGTTGAGACACCCGATGATTTCGGGCAACTCGGTGGCACGCCTTGGAGCCCGGAATTGCTCGACCACCTGGCGTCCCGGTTGAGTCGAGGCCACACCTTCAAGCAGATCATTCGGGACATTGCTCTTTCCCATGCCTATCGGTCTGCGGCCGATCCCGGCGAGACCCCGGCCGAAGTTTGGTCGCCGCTGCCGGTCCGACGCCTCGATGCCGAGGAAATTCGGGATGCGATGTTGGCCGCCTCCGGCACCCTCGACCGCACGGCGGGTGGTGTCAGCGTTCCGGCCCGCCTGACCGAGCATATGCAAGGGCGCGGCCGACCTGGGAAGTCTGGGCCGATTGATGGGGCCCGTCGTCGCAGTGTGTACCTCGAGACGCGGCGCAATTTTCTCGATCCCTTCTTGCAGGCCTTCGACCAACCGTCCCCGGCCACCACTTGCGGTCGTCGCCATGCCTCTAATGTGCCGGCACAATCCCTGGCCCTGATGAATAGTGAGTTGGTTCATCTGATGGCCCGGCGGTGGGCAGAAACACTCCTCCCGGAGGGCACTGCTACCAGCACCGTTTCCGCCGATTTAGATCGAGCGCGCATCGAAACGCTCTGGCTCTCAGCCTTCTCCCGGTGGCCGCGAGCCGATGAAGTTCGCATGGCCTTGGAGTTCTTAGAATCTGAACGGTCCGCAACGTCAGAAACGTCGCCGTTGGCTCGTGAGCGGTCGGCCTATGCGGCTTTGAATCACGCGCTCTTCGCCTCCAAAGAATTTGTTTTCCTCCGATGAACACGCCCCGGACTCACCATTGCGGCCGGTTTCACTCCACGCCCATGAGTCGCCGCGACCTGCTAGCGGCTTCCAGCGGAGGGTTTGGTTTATTGGCGTTGGCCGGTTTGTTCGGGCCAACGGGCGCCGCGTCGGGTGCCGGGTCGGAAGGCGCCAGTAGCTCGCCGCGTGATTCAGGGATCTTGGCTTCGACCCATTCCCGGGCGCGGGCTCGCAGTGTGATCTTTCTCTATCAGGACGGGGGTCCGTCGCAAATGGACACCTTCGATCCAAAGCCGCGTTTGGCCGATTACCACGGAAAGCCGTTTCCGATGGCGATGGCGCCCACGCAATTCAACAACAACGGCAACACGCTGGCCTCGCCTTGGAAGTTTAGCCAACACGGGCAGTCGGGCATTCCCATCTCGGAGCTGTTTCCGAATCTCGGGCGGGTGGCTGATGAATTGTGCGTGGTCCGCTCGATGACCAGCGAGTTCAGTGAACACACCAACGCGAATTATTTCCTGCACACGGGCTCTGGGATTCCTGGGCGTCCGTCCATGGGAGCTTGGATGTCCTACGGCCTAGGCAGTGCGAATGATAACCTGCCCGGCTTTGTCGTCGTGGAAGGTGGGCTGGTGCCCCCTGGCGGGCTGGACTGTTTTTCTGCCGGATTCCTGCCGGCGCGGCATCAGGGGTCTATCTTGCGTCCGCGGGGTGAGGCCATCGCCGACGCCACTCCCCGGGATTCCGAGTTGGTTCAGCGACGCAAGCGTCAACTCATCGGGCGCTTGGATTCGGCCTTCGCCCATGACACCGGGGCCGAGGCTATCGAGAGCGCGATTGCTAATCACGAATTGGCCTACCGCATGCAATCCGCAGTTCCTGAACTGGCGGCGCTCGATGGGGAGAGTGTTGAGACAAAAGCGCTCTACGGATTCGACAGCCCGTTCGAGCCGACCCGGATTTATGCCCGCGAATGTTGTCTGGCGCGCCGGTTGGTGGAACGGGGCGTCCGGTTCATCGAGGTCACTTGTCCTCGGACCATCGGTGACCGCTGGGATCAGCACGGTGATCTGAAGGCCGGTCACGAAGCCAATGCCCGGGCGGTCGATCAACCCATCACGGCGCTGATCTTGGATCTCAAGCGGCGCGGTTTGTTGGATTCAACCTTGCTCGTGTGGTCCGGTGAATTTGGGCGGACACCCTTTGCCCAGGGATCCAACGGTCGCGACCACAATCCGTTTGGATTCTCGGTGTGGATGGCCGGCGGCGGGATCCGTGGTGGTACCATTATCGGCGCTACTGACGAGTTCGGTTATCGGTCAGTGGACAAGATCTGCCGAGTGCATGACCTCCATGCCACCGTGTTGCATCAGATGGGGGTGGATCATCGTCGCCTGACCTTCCGCTCTGGCGGGCGAGATCATCGCCTCACTGATGTTCATGGAGAGCTCATCGAGGGTGCGATCGGTTGATGCGGCCGGCGATTTTCCTGGGGTGATGTGGGACGTTGGGGGGGCTGAGCGCGCGGTGCGATGACGGTCCCCGAGACCAAGCCTGGACCGTCTGCCAGGCGATGGATTGCAGGAATGAGGCCTCGTCCGCAGACACCCCGTCGGGTCGATAGGGCAGTCCTTCTGGAGAAACGCCAAAGAGGGTCGCGTAGTGGACGCAGGCGGCCAAATAGGTTCCGTGCACGGTTTCGTGCTCGCGATCCTTGCCCAGCATGGGGAGTTGGGGGCGCGCTTCCAGCGAACGATGGAAGGCCAATCCCACCGGTGCGACAGGCGCATTCAGTTCCACTCCCAGAGTTCTGTGGGCATTAGCAATTTGCTCGAGTGAGATCCAACCGAGGCGTTCGTAGGGCCAGGCCATGAAGAGCACCGAGCGTCCGCCATGGGATCGAATTTCTTGATCGAAGCGTCGGGCGTATTCCTGGAAGGCAGTGATGCTGTGCTCGGTGAGTTCCGGGATGTCGTCCTGCAGGATGACTCGATCGTAGTGTCCTTGCTGGATGCGTTCATGCACTGCGGGCAATCCGTGGAGGATGCGAAGCGTGGCACCTCCTTGCGTGGCACGATCGGCCACAAGAATGCGAGGAGGGGTTGCGGATGCGGCCAGCAGACGGACGTGATTTTCGAGGCCGCCGTTGTAGTAGGTCAGGCTATTGCCTACGAAGAGGAGTCGCATGGGAGGCGTCGGGGCGGGTGGTGTGACGGGATGTTTGTGAGAATGGCAGCCGGTCAGGAGCCACATTAAAACACCCATCCATCCTGACCGTAGAAGCGTCATGGGCCAAACGCTAGGCAGCGGGTGTGAGGCGGTGCAAGATCGCTGCAATAGGCGTGCACACTGCCGCCTCAATACGGATTCGAACCATGGTCAGCATCAAGCTTGCTCAGGAGGCGTCGGAGTTGGAGGGAATCCTCGCGTTGCAACGGCGCAATCTGAAGCGGTGTCTGAGCGAGTCCGAAGCCGAGGAACAGGGTTTCTTAATCGCGGAATACAATTTTGCCTACCTGCGGCAAATGCAGGTGCAGCGACCCTCGGTGATCGCCGTGGACGACGGCCGGGTGGTGGGTTACGCGCTGGTGGTCACCCGGGAGGTGCGGGCGGGGTTGCCATTCATCGCGGCGTTGTTCGACGAAATCGACCAGATCTTCTATCGAGGAACGTTGATGGCCGAAACGGATTACGTGGTGGTGGGTCAACTCTGTGTGGACAAGGACTACCGAGGGCAGGGGTTGGTAGATCGGTTATATGCCTTTTTTCGTGCGTCATTAGAGGAGCGCTATCCGTGCGGGGTCACCGACATCGCGCGGGCCAATCGTCGTTCGCTCAAGGCGCACCAGAAGGTGGGTTTCGAGGTCATCCAGGCCATCGAATACGAAGGCCTGACCTGGGATGTGGTGCTGTGGGATTGGTCGGAATCAGGGCGGTGACGGCGCGGGCACGGGTGGGGCACTGGGATGAAGACGCTATGCGGCGTTCCTTCAGAACGCGTCCGATTCTGAATGCCTAGTCCCAGGGTTTCACCCTGGGCTGGTATGCGGCGCCCCGTTGGGGCACGGGGATGAACCCGGGGGCTCAAGAGGTTGTGTCGCGTGTGCAGCGACGAGTATTTTCCCTAGAGAAGAATAATTGTCGTTGAACAGCCGTGGTATTGGTCGAAATCAGGGCGGTGATGGCGGGGGGCACGGGTGGGGTCGAAAGGTTTGTGTGCAGCGACGATTAAAATTCGGAACGCTGCATACCCTAGGATCGCCGGCGGGCCGACGCGCTATGCGGCGTTCCTTTAGCTTTCGGGGTGCCCCGTCGGGGCACTGGGATGTCGATGGTATGCGGCGCCGCGTTGGGGCACGGGTGAGGGATGTATGCGGCCTGTCGGGATTGGACGGGACAGGCGAAGATCTTTCAGGGAAGGTTTTTATTAGATGAGACCGCGAAAATCGAGTGGCTGGGGATGGGTGGGTGCCGTGGTGATGAGCCTGCTGGTTTTGCAGGCCGAGGAACCCAAGAACAGTGACCTGGATGTCATTCGCGACGAATCTAAGGTGCCTCCCTACCAGTTGCCGCCGGTACTCGTCTCGGCCGAGGGTCGACCCATCACCACGGCGCAGGAGTGGTTTCAGGTTCGACGCCCTCAACTCATCGCGCTCTTCGGGAACCTCGTTTACGGAGTGGTTCCGGCACCGGAAGTGCCAGTTCAGGTTCAGACTGAAATTCTCAAGGTCGACCGGCAATTCATGGGTGGAAAGGCTACCCGAAAAGATGTCCGGCTTCGCTTCCACAATGCGAAGGGAGAGGTGGATTTGCGGATTTTGGTCATCACACCCAATGGCAGCGGTAAGCCGGCTCCGGTGTTCATGCTCCACAGCTTTTCCGGCACGCGGGACGACGGTCATGATCCGCATCCCGATCGACCCGGCTACTTGCGCAACGGAGTGCCCATTGGCGAACTGCTGCAACGGGGATTTGGTTTTGTGGTGGTGCCTCAATCCGATCTGGTTCGACACAACGAGGTGGAATTCCTCAAGGGAATCCACCCGCTGTTTTATCGCGAGCACCAGAGTTTCCCTAAGTCCTTCGAATGGGGGGTAATCTCAGCCGTGGCCTGGGGTGGCTCTCGGGCGATGGACTACCTCGAAACGGACCCGGATGTGGACGCCCGGCGGGTGGCCATCATGGGTCATTCCAAGATGGGCAAGACCGCTCTTTGGACGGCAGCTCAAGACACCCGCTTTGCATTGGTGATCTCGGCGCAATCTGGTTGTGCCGGAGCGGCCCTCTGGAAACGCAGTTTCGGCGAGAACATGGAGAAAATGGTCACACGCTTCCCGTATTGGTTGTGCCGGAATGCGGCCCGGTTTGCGCGCAATGAGGACGACTTGCCCGTCGATCAACACGAGCTATTGGCGTGCATCGCACCGCGGCCCTTGTATGTCGCCAGCGGGGTGGAGGACCTCTGGGCGGATCCCGTGGGTGAGTACCTTTCAGCTCATCATGCCTCTGAGGTGTACCGATTGCTCGGCAAGAAGGGTTTGGACTCTCCGACGCCACCTGCTGTTGGGGTCGCGATCAACGAGGGGGACATTGCTTACCATAATCGACCCGGTGGCCACTCGGTGGAACTCTACGATTGGCAGCAGTTCCTGGGATTCGCAGAGCGCCACTTTCGCATGCGATAGTGAGATGCTTGGATTGGCGGGCTCCGATGAGTTCGGTGGGTAAAGAGCGGCCGTGTTGTGCGGGTGATCCTGTTGAGTGATTGAGAATCTGGAGGGTTGCGCTTTCTGACCGAGTCCCCTACGGAATCCGTATTGCGGTGAAGCCCAACGTTATCAGTCATCCTAGTTGTGTTCTCCTTCGATTTTGGAGAGCCCAACCTTCTGCCACGAAGGTTCCTATTCTTCAGGCCCTTCGGCTGTGGTTTCCGATCTTCTTGGGCCTTTTGATCGCCTACCGAGGGTGGGGGGCTTCAACTGCCTCGGTTCCGCCTCTCGGTCTGGTGGCGTATTATCCCTTCGATGGGGATTTGCAGGATGTCAGCGGATTCCAGCGTCATGCGGTGAGTGATCCGGTCGGGGGAACTCTGCGGTTTTTATCCACGCGTAAGGTCGCTCCCAGTCAGGTCCTGAGTCTGGGCGGCAGCAATGTCAGTATTACCATTCCGTCGCTGGCGGGATTTGGTCCCAATGGGTATCGCGGCACGACGGTGTCCTTGTGGATACGCTGCCCGATCCAAGGATACCTGTTGGGCTGTGCCCAGGAGTCTGCCCCGGAACAGTCGAGTTTCTCCATTCGCACGGATGGGAAACGGTTGATGGTCTCTAGTGGCGTGGGGGATGAACTGGGTTTCGGTTTTCCCGAAAGCCCCAAGGACTGGCGTCATGTGGTGGTGGTGTTTAGTCGCTCCACACAAACCAATGAGAAGGGGATGGTGGTTCAACTTTGGATGGATGGGCGAGCGGTGGGGGTTGCTCCAATTCGTGTGAATCCACTGCAACTAAAGACACCCCTGACCTTGGGAGGCATTTCAGGCACGGTTAATGGGCGATTGCAGGGGGAAATCGACACTTTGCGACTGTTCGATCGGGCGCTGCCACAGGAAGAGATCATGAATCTTTACGCTCAGGACACTGCGGGCATTGAGAAGACTCCGTTGCTCATCGTTCAGCCTCAGGCTCAATCCGTGGAGAAGGGGCGTGACGTGACGTTCCGAGTGGTAGCGCAAGTAGGCCTGCCAGCCACCTTCCAGTGGCAGTGCGATGGGTTGACCCTCCCGGGAGCAACGGTCCCGGAGTTGACCTTGAGCAATGTACCGCCGTCCCTCGATGGGGGGCACTATCGAGTCTTCGTACAAAATGCTCAGGGAGCCATTTTCAGCGAGTCAGCCCTCCTCACGGTCTACCCGTTGACGCCCCCCAGCATTGTACTGCAGCCCGCTCCGATCGAGGTGGCGGAGGGGGAACCCGAGGTGGTGTTCCAGGTGGCGAGCGAGGGTTCAGGCGTGTTGCTGTACCAGTGGCAGTTCAATGGAAAGAATTTACCCCAAGAGACCGGTGAACGCCTGATCCTGCGACATGTACGCGCCTTTGCTCATGGCCGGTATCGTGTGCGCGTCACCAATCTCTACGGGTTTGTTTGGAGCGACGAAGTCAGCCTGGCGGTGAACACTTACGATGCCGACGAAGACGGTCTGAGCGATTACGAAGAACTGCTGCTCAAGACCGATCCCGAGAAGCCGGATTATTACGGCGATCGAATGCCGCCGATCCCCGCGCCAGAGATCTCGACGTGGCAAGAGTTCCTGGCTACCTCGAACCCTTCTTCGCAGGGGAGACGGTCAATGGCTTTGGCTGTGCTGCAAATTCTCCTCCGGATGTCCCACATCTGGTGGATCGATTTGTGAAGGGTGTTTACTCGATCTAGTTCGAGACGCTCGGGGTTTCTCGGAGTTGCGCCAAGGTTCTGCTTCGTTGGATACCGTTTACTATGCGGTGCGCAAGTACTCGGCGGTGTTCTCAGTCGGTGAGGCCTGGCAGGCACCGGCCACCAGGGGTTCTTGGATATTGCGGAAGGAGAGCCCGGCGAAGTCGAGGTAGTGGCCGAAGAGTTCGGTGTTCTGGAGGAATCCTTCGATTCGGTCAGATCCCGGTCCCATGGCCAGCACGGGCACGTAATCGGAGGTGTGATTACCGCTAGTGAAGGCGATGCCGGTGTGGTTGGCCAACACTTGACCCAAGGCGCAGGTGTCCGAGTTGAACGCGTCGAAGAGTGCGTAACCCTTTTTCTTGAGGAACGGATCGAGCGTTTCCATCCGTCGGGTGCTGGCCGCGTAACCGGTGGATTCTTGGAGGCGCGCGGCGGCTTGGGTCCGGTTCTCGGTGGTCCGCAGGCGGTTCAAGATCTCGCCGACGGATTGACGCACCTTCGTCAAATTGTGGAAGGCGGCGTTGGTTTTTTCGTAGGTCTCCCCGAGTCCGTTGAGTCCAGGGTTGGCCGTGGCGTGGTCGGTGGTAATGAGAATGAAGGTGTCGGGGTGGTCCTTCTGGAACTCGAGGCAGACTTCGATGGCTTGATCGAAGGCGATCATCTCGTGGACGGCCGCCGCGGCGTCGTTGCTGTGGCAACCGTGGTCCACCCGTCCTCCTTCGACTTGAAGGATGAACCGTTCCTCGTGCGTGAACCGTCGGAGTGCGGCCCGGGTCATCGCGGCCAGCGAGGGCGTAGGTGCAACTTTCGTGAGGCCTCCCTGCTGGTCCACGACGTAGGGGATATGCCCTTCCGAGAACACTCCCAACCAGCGTTGGTCGCGCGGGGCCGAGGCGAGATCCGAGGGGGAGCGGAGCACGGCGTATTCGAGGCGGCGGAAGTCTCCGAGCAAATCGCGTTTGTCTTTGCGCTTATCGGCCCTGAAATGGTTGCTCGCACCGCCGAGCGCCAGATCGATCCGGCGCTCGAGGTATTGGGCTGCGATATCTTCACCGCTAGCCCTCGCGCTGACGCAGGCGATGAATCCGGCCGGCGTGGCGTGAGTGATTTCGGTGGTGGTCACCAAGCCCCGCTTCCAGCCCGCTTGTCCGAGGAGTTCGTAGAGGGCGACCAACTTCTCACCCTTGCTTGTCTGGTTGACCTTGCCGTTGGGAATGCGCACGCCACTGCCCCAGGCGCAGGAGGAGGCCGACGAATCGGTGACCAGCGAGTTCTGCGACCGCACGTTCATGACCGCTTGGCGCGTGGATGGTTGGTCTACCAGCCGAAACCAGGTTAGGGGACGTCCTCGGACATGCTCCGAATACTGATTGGTGCAGGCGAGGATCCCGGAGCTCATCCCATCGACCACCATGTGGATGATGCGCCGCGGGGTGCCTGAGGCCAGGGGGCGCTTTCCAGAGAGGGCGGTTTTCGGAGAAGTAGTCGCAGCGTGCGCCTGAGCGGCAGCCAAGGCGGAGACAGCGGGAGCCGTCACTAGGGACTTCAGGAAGTGGCGCCGAGGATTCATGCAGGATCGGATACCCGGTGATCAAAAGCCCGGTGAGTCTGCGGGGCAATTGTTCAGTTTGCTGCGGAGAGTAACATCGTTGTGACAGAATCCCGGTAGGTGGGCTGAGGGCTTCATGACGATCCTCTGGGAAAATTTACCGAGGGTTGTACCCTCCGCCTATGGCCCAGCCCAACCCTCCCTTCACTCCGTATATACCCGCGGTCACTCGGCTGCGGGAATTCACTGCTCGCTCCGTGATTGTGGGTTCGTTGTTGGGGATCATTTTCGGGGCCTCTTCGCTTTACTTGGCGCTCAAGGTTGGCCTCACGGTGAGTGCGTCCATCCCGGTTGCTGTCATCTCGGTGACCCTGTTTCGATTGTGGGCCAAGATGGGCGGTCGGGATGCCACCATCCTGGAACACAACATCGCTCAGACGGCGGGTTCAGCCGGGGAATCGCTGGCTTTCGGGGCTGCGGTCACCATGCCGGCGATCCTCATCCTGGGCTTCGATTTGGAGGCCGGTCGGGTGCTGTTGGTGGCGGTGTTGGGCGGACTTCTGGGGATTTTGCTCATGATCCCGCTGCGTCGCCCGCTCATCGTTCAGCAGCATGGGGAGCTGAAATATCCGGAAGGCGCGGCCTGCGCGGAGGTGCTCAAGGCGGGCGCTAATGACGAGTCTCGGGCCGCCGCCGATCCGGCCTATGCCCGCGAAGTGGCCGGAGCCGGGATTCAGGCCAAGACCATCTTCGGAGGGTTCGCCTTGGGCTTGTTGTACAAGTTCGGCAATTCGGCGCTGAAACTCTGGAAGGAGGCACCCGAAAAGGTGTTCGGGGCACCGCTGAAAGGGGGTTCGGTGTCGTGCGAGATCTCGCCTGAAATGGTGGGTGTGGGCTACATCATTGGTCCGCGGATCGCCGGGGTCATGGCGGCGGGAGGCGTGCTGAGCTACTTGGTGCTCATTCCGCTCATCCAGTATTTCGGAGCGGGATTGGCCAGTCCTCTGGCTCCCGGCAAGAAGTTGATTGCTGACTTGTCGCCCAATGGCATCCGCAGCGCGTACCTGCTCTATATTGGGGCCGGCGCTGTAGCGGCGGGCGGTCTCGTGAGTTTGTTGAAGTCTATGCCCACGCTGTGGCGGACCTTGCGAGCCGGATTGGCGGATTTGGCCGGGGCCCGTGACGGGGCGTCGGGGGTCTCGGGGGATCGGCGCGATCGGGATCTTTCGCTGCGTTGGGTGGCCGGCGGGGTGTTCGTGCTAATGGCCGCCATCACGCTGGCTCCCGCTCTGCGCATGAATTTGCTGGGCGCGGGGCTGATCTTGGTTTTGGGGTTCCTCTTTGTGACGGTCTCCTCACGGTTGACCGGTGAAGTAGGGTCCAGCTCCAACCCAATTTCGGGCATGACCATCGCTACCCTGCTGCTCACCTGCCTGACCTTCGTGGCCGTGGGGTGGACAGGCTCGGCCCATTATGTGACCGCCCTTTCCGTGGGCGGTATCGTGTGTATCGCCTGTTCCAATGGCGGTACCACTTCGCAGGATTTGAAGACCGGCTTCCTCATCGGCGGCACGCCTCGGTACCAGCAATTGGCCATTCTAATCGGGGCTTTTGCCTCAGCGCTGGTAATGGGATGGGTGCTCCTAGCCATGAACAATGCCGGGACCATTCATGTGCGCGCCTCGGAGGTTGCCCCGGGCTTGGTCGCTCCGGCCCAAGCCTTGACCCATGCGCCTCGGGCGCACTTGGTGGGTCCGATGGCCGCGGTGGATACCCAGGAATACCGCGTGTGGCATCAGACCGATACCAACGGCGTGGCCCGGAAATGGTTGGTCGATGATTCGGGCAAGGCCGTCTGGTTGGTGGATCCGGCCATCACTGGAACCGAGTCGAAGCTGCCCAGCGGAGCCACGGTCACCAAGTATGATGCCCCGAAGACGGTATTGGTGAGCTATATCATCAAGGGAGTGCTCGATCGGAAGCTCCCCTGGGACTTGGTGCTGATCGGAGTGATGATCGCCCTGGTGCTCGAACTCAGCGGTATCCCCTCGCTGGCCTTCGCCGTGGGGGTCTATTTACCCATCTCAACCTCGCTGGGCATTTTTGTCGGCGGGTGTGTCCGCTGGTGCGTCGATCGGGCCGCCCAAACCCGGGGGCGTTTGCAGGGACTCACTGCCTCGGAGATCGCTGCCGAGAGCGATCGCTCACCGGGGGTCTTGATGGCGAGCGGTTATATTGCCGGCGGCAGCATCGCGGGTATTGGTGTGGCCATTAGTCAGGGAGTGACCACGGAGTTCAACGAGTCCGTCGAGAAGTGGATGACCGCTAACAACCCGTTCTTCGAGGGGGCTTCTTCCGACGCTCTTTCGTTGCTGCCCTTTGCTGGGTTGGTGGCGCTGCTGTACCTCGCGGGCAAGTCGGGTGAATCGCAGCAAAAAGCCGCTGCAGGAAAGACATCCTGAGCGGCCCTCGAGGCGGAGGAGATCGGCGTTCACCGAGGCCCGAGCAATCACCAACCGTACTCGATGGAGCGGCGCTGCCAGAGGAACTCGAACATGTTGCCCTCGTGGGGTTGATCCCAAGAAATCTTCATGGTCGAGACGGGGCCGATATTCAGGCGATCGATTTCGGTGAAGGCCTCGAGGTCGCGGATGAACGCCGGGTCTTTGGTGATCGCTGAACAGGCTAGGGTGTAGCCGATATTCTTGAGCACTTCAGGCTGGCTGCATTGGACCACGCTGGCATAGGGGCAAAGGAACTCGCGATTAGCCAACGGATGGGCGAAGGAGTCGCAGCGCACAATGGTCGGCCGCATGAAGGTGCCGATGTCGCTGGAAACTTTGCGGGAGCCACCGCGGTAGCGGGCGGTGACGTCCTCGGCGCCCGGGATCTTGAGACCGTCTTCGATTTGCCCATCGATGTAGTCCGCCATCTTGGGGTTGGCGAAGCCGGCCAGCCGAGCCTCGGGATCGTCGGAGGGCGTATGGCCGATGGGGCCGAGCTTCTTAGCCAGCGCATCGGCGATTTCTTCTGCGTACTTCGGCACCACCACGGCACTCGCGTTGATACACGAGCGACCGCCGTTGTCGGCGATGCTGGCGGCGATCACATCGATGAACTCAGGCCAGTTTTCGATCTGGTCTTCGCCGATGACGAACTTGCTCCACCCCGGGCCATGGATCTGGATCGCCGGGTTGTGGGCGTACTGCTGGGTGGTGGACTTGTCTCCGAAGATCAAGGCCCGGCCACACAAGTTCAGGATGGCGGCGGCGCCCTCGTGATCCGTGGGATAGAAACCGAAGGCCTCAGCGGGGACCCCGGCGGCGATGAACGCTTGGATGAGTCGGTATGGGGTCCAGGGCTCCTCCTTGCCGGGCTTGATGATCACCGGCGTCTTGAGGGAGATGGCCGGGATCCACAGGGAATTCACGGCCGGCGAATTGCTGGGCATCACCAAGCCCAGGGCGTGGGCCGTGGGGAAGAAGGCTAGGTTGGTTCCGAACTGCTCGCCGCGTCCTTTATCGAGGATGGTGAAGTCGAGCCCACGGGAGAGTCCGTTGAGCACTTCCGGCATGTGGGTCAGGGCGTAATGAATCTTCGCCATGTTCCGCTTCACCATCACATGGGGCAGTCCGCTGGTGCTGCTGAGGGTTTTGATGTACTCGTCGGCGCTTTGGGTGTGGCCTCGGTCTCCCAACGGCAGAGTGCCGTTAAGAAACAAGTCGCCGGCCTTGGCACTCATGGCCATGAGTTCGGCGATGGTGAAATGATTTAAGGCGGCTCGGGCGACTCCCAGCTTGGTGAGGTCTTTTTTGACGATGCCGGCATTCACGGACGAAACGACGGCACAGACCTCACCGGTGCGGAAATCTTTCACCTCCGTTTGTTCCAGGGAGGCGTAGTTGCGGCCGAGACGAATGACAGGGAGATGCGGGATGGTGCTCATGGGATTCGATGAACTGGGTTCAAAATGGTACGCCTGCGTACAATTGGCAAACGCAGGTTTTTAACTCGGGGTGACGGGAATGGTTAGGAGTGGAAAATCAGTGTTTCTTGGTGGGGGCCGAGAGCGTCAATCTCTCGGCGACGGTGGCCGCGCGGTAGTCGGCCTGGGCCCGGAAACAGTCGGCGTCAATGTCCACGGCGCTCACTTGGGCGTCGAAGGCGGCCTGTTCGCGCAACTGCAAGGCCAACAAGTCGGTGGCTCCGCGCATGAATCGCTCGTTCTCGGCCTCTTGAAGTTCCACAGCCAGTTGAACATTGAGCCGGGCTTGTAGGGTTTGCTCGTGGGCGGCACTCCAGGCGGAGAAGGAGTCGCGCACCTCGGTTTGGATTCGATCTCGGGCAAACTGCTGCTCATGGGTGAGTTGCTCCAGTTGGGCTTCAACCTCCGCCACCCGACCCTTGGCCTCGCGCCGTTGGAGGGGTACTCGTAATTCGACGCCCACCTGGACTTCGGTCTCGGTCTGGTCTTTGTAGCGGCGGTCGCCGTAGTCGCGGTTGGCGCTGACGCCGGCATCCAGGTTCGGTAGGAGTTGGTTTCGGGCGAGGCGGCGATCCACTTCGAGCTTTTCCTGGGTGAGACTCAATCGTTTGAGCTCAGGCCGGACCGTGAGCGAGCGCTGGAGGTCTTGCTGAAGGAGGCTTGCCTCAGGACCCACCGGAGCGGGCAGACTTGGAGGTAAGCGATCCCGAGTGGCCACGGTGGGGTTCTCTTGTCCATCCCGATAGAATAGCGACAAGGCCAGTCCGGCCGCCTCGAAGCGCCGGCGAGCCTGCACCATGGCCAGTTCCCGCGAGACGATGAGGCGTCGGTTGTCCGTGAGGACGATCCGGGCGATTAATCCAGAATCGCTCTGGGTCTTGAGGGCATCCATGCGCTCACGGGCGATGCGCAACAGGGCCTCGGAAAGTCGCAGGCGCTCTCCTGCGGCGAGCCAACCGTAGTAACCCGCAGTGGCGGCCCGGATGAAGTCGATTTGCTGACGGTGGATCACCGGGTCGGCCAGATCCTTGTCGAGTCGTGCCTTGAAAAGGGTGGCCCGCCGCCGATCAATGGATCCATCGCGCAGCAGGGGTAGCCGAAATCCGATCCGAGGTTCGCCGGAGCCCTGGGTTCGGTTCTTTTCGTAGTCCGGCAACAAGCCGCCGGTGGTGATGCGATAGCCTCCAAAAAGAGTGCTGCCCCAGAGGCCGGTGAATTGCTCGAAGCCCGTGTCGACGGTGGTGGTCTGGTAGTATCCGCTCGGAGCGTCGAAGAGCCGGGAGAAGAACTGGAAATCGAAGGTGCCGCGCGCGCTTTGGAGGCGTCCGGCGGCGATATCGCGTTCGATGAGTGCGGCCAGCATGGGCGGGTATTGCTGACGGACCGAGTCGAGTACCTCGTGCAGCGTCAACGCGTTGGTTGAAGCAGGGGCGGCCGTTGTTGGTGCCGTACTAGGCGTCTCCGCCGCCTGTAAACCAAAGGAAAGACTCACCAGAATCAGGCAAAGAGCGAAGCAGCGGACGGCGGCCCAATGGGCAGCGGAAGCACGGTGATGGACCCCTCGTGCACGCTGACCCTGGGTCGATAACCTCGGGCCGGATCGCCGATTCAACTGGAGCGCCACGACGGACATCGCATTCATCACGGGCAAAATCACTGCTTGGAACCCAGAGCCTCTTCCGTGATCACCGGTGGGAATCCGTTCAATTGGCGCCACACTTCGTACCACAGCGGAACCCGCTGCAGCAGGACCCAACCGTTGGCGCGAACCCCCTGCCTGAGCCATCGGGAACCAGGCCACGGCACCGAAGTCGCTTGTCCATCCGGGCCCTGGACCACGTCTTGTTTTTCGGCCACGAGGATGCGGAACTTCCCCTTGCCGTTGTCAGTCGGATCTACCAGTACCACTTCGCCGCCAAAGGTGCCCCGGGCCAAACTCGGCCAGCCTATCATTTGCAGCGCGGGCCAACCCTCGAACTGGAGGCGCACCGGGCTGCCTTCGCGGACGAGTTGACCCTCGGGGCCCGTCTCGCGGGCGGTGACCAGTGGCATGTCCTGCCCTTGAAGCCAGACCTCCACCATGGGCTTGTCGGTCTGGGCGATGATGGTGCAGAGCGGCGAACCGGCCCGAAGAAAAGTGCCCTCGGTGGACTGGAGGCGGAAGACGATGCCCGCCCGCGGAGAGGTCACCTTTTGCATCCGGGTCTGGCTGATTTGGATCTCGAGCCCCGTCAGCGATTGTTCCGCGGAGGCCAGTTCGGCCCGTGCGGAATCCCGCTGGGCGGTAATGCCTTGGATCGCGGCCCGCAAATCCACCGGAGTCCGCTCCAGCTCCGCTTGCGAGCGCTGCAATTCGGCCTCGGTCCGGTCCCGCTCCAGGGTGGTCAATTCAAAGTCTCGCTGGGATACAAGCCCGCGTTTGTCAGCGTGCAGCGCCTTGAATCGGTCGAATTGCAGTCGGGCGGTGTCGGCGGCGAATCGGGCGGCGGCCAGGCGAGTCTTGGCAGCTTCCATCGCCAGCGGAAGCGCACGTTCTTGCTCGCCGATTTGGAGGCCCAGCGATTCGACTCGAGTCTTGGCCGCATCGCGTCGAGTACTGGCCGCATCGCGCTGCTGTAAAATATTGGCCAAGAGGTTGGGATCGTTGTCCACGATCTCGAAGAGCGGATCGCCCTCTTGGACTTCCTGTCCCTCGACCACGAAGGACCGCTGCACCTTGCCCGGCAGCGGCGCCTCGATGGTCAAGCTCCGTTCCAATGGATTGTAGGCAATGACTCGACCCGATCCGCTGACGAATTGCCGCCAAGGCAACAAGATGAGCGCTATCAGCGCAATGAGACACAGGGCGGCCGACACAAAGGTCAGCTGACGCAGGCGCCGCGAGGAAGCCGTGTGGTTCAGCGCGCTGAACCCGCTCCGCTGGTCCAGCAGGGACATGGCGGAGGGGGACTGAGAACGCGACGGAGAGTGCAGCAGAACCTCCGATTTTAGGGGCTCGGTGGGGGCCGGGTCACGGTTCATGCTCGGGGAGGAAGTTCAGAGCCGTGTCCGGGGCGGCTGAGGTGACAGTCGCCCAGATGAACCGAGTGGTCGCAGCGGCGGATGAGGTCTGGGTCGCGCGTCACTAACACGAGGGTGCTGGGCTCGCGGGCTTCAAACAGCGCGGCTTCGAGCTTTTCGAGTGTTTCAATTTCGAGTCCGTCCAGAGCTTCGTCTACGAGCAACAACCGTGGCTTGCGAATGATGGCTCTGGCTAGAATAAGTCGGCTCCGCTGGGAGTTGGTCAACGGATGGCCTCCCGGGCTGAGCAGCGTCTCGAGCCCATCGGGCATTCGTTGAACAACCGTCATCAAACCCACGCATTCGAGCGCGCCATTCACTGCGTCGATGCCGATGTCTGGCCGTCCAAGGCGGATATTTTCAAGGAGGGATCCCTGAACGATCTCCTGACCTCGAACGAGGAAGACCTGACGTCGGAGTTCGCCCAATTGCCAAAGCCGGAGGTCGATTCCATTGAGTAGCACCTGGCCACTGGAGGGTTCCCGCAGGCCCGCCAAGAGATCTAGCAGAGCGCTTCCGCCCAGCCCGCCAGGGCTCACGATGCCTAGGGTCGAGCCGGGTGGGATCTCCAGGTCTTGGTTCTCTAGAACAGGCAGCCCACCGGCGGGTGTGTAGCTGACTCCGCGTACCTGCACTCGGATGCCTTTCTCGGAAATGACCGGTTTTTCGCCGGTTTCCCGTTCGATAGGCAAATCGACCAAATATCCCAATTTGTCCACGGAGGCCAACGCGTCATACCAGCTCTCCAAGTGTTTCCCGAGTTTGGAAATGGCTGCCACAATCGAGGCGACAATGAGCTCGCTGGCGACCAATTGACCGAGTGTGAGTTCAGCCCGAAGCACCAACCAGCCCCCGATGGAAAGCAGTGCTGCGCTGGCAATGGCCTGCAGACCCAGTAAGGCGATGACCTGGCCTAAGAGGATGCGGAAATGGGATTTTCGCGCCGCGAGGTAGTTCAGCGCCAACTGGTCGGCGCGAGAACACGCCATTTCGGCCGCGCCGCTGACCCGAAAGAGCAGGGGGAACATGGCGATTTGCTCTAACCAACCGACTACCGCGTGTTTGGCATAAGATTCATCAATGCTGGTGTGGACCGCGCGGCGTCCTGGGATGAAGACGATGAGCACCAGCAGCACCAATAGAACGGAGGCGAAGGACAGGAGGAGAGGATGGTAGAATCCGAGGACCACCAATCCGATCAAGGTGCTGAAGAGGACGTTGATTCCATCTAGAAGTAGGCCCGAGGCGCTTTTCTGAATGGTGACCACATCAAAGAAGCGGTTGACCAATTCAGGTCCTTGATGAGCTTCAAGAACCTCCAGAGGGACTCTCGGGAGTCGAAACGCCAAATCGGCCGTCAGGCGCACAAAGATACGGCGTTGGATCAACTCCATCGCGTATTCTTGTCCTGCCCGCAGAACCCCCAGCATTCCGAGCAGGAACATGAGGAACACCGCCAGAATGATGAGTGCCTGGACATAAACAGGTTGCTCCCCGCCGAAGGCAAAATTGTTGACGACCGCATCGGCCGTCAACGGGGTCGCCAAGTAGAGAATTCCTGAAATGATCGACAGGACGAGAATGATGCGAATCTCGGGTGCCTCCGGCTGCAGCAGGGCCACGAAACGATGAAAAGGGCTCGGAGGGGAGGGTGGTCCCGAAGAAGGTGTGTTCCTACGGTGAGCAGGGTCGTGAGAAAGTTGCCCCATGACTTTAGTCAAAACTTATAATCCTCATCGTTGATAAATCAAATCGACTCTTCGGTGACGGCACGCCATTGGCCTAGGGGCAGATCGCCCAACTCCAGAGCACCGAATTGACTGCGGTGAAGGGACGTCACTCGGAAACCTTGGCCAGCAAACATGCGGCGGACTTGATGATAGCGTCCCTCCACAAGATCGAGATAAGCGGTGCGAACCCCGGTGAGAACTAAGTTTGCCGGCAGGCAGGGGTCGGCATCATCGGGCAGGCGCAAGGTGCCCGAAGCGAAGAGCGGCACGAGGTCGGGATCCAGGTCTTGGTCCGACACGACCTCGTAGCGCTTGGTTACCTTGTGGCGGGGTGAGGTCCAACGCTGAACTAGTTCCCCGCGGTCTGTGATGAGCAGCAGGCCGGTGGTCTCCTTATCCAGACGCCCGACGCTGGTAATAGGCGGGTTCCGACGACTCCAGCGCTCTGGAAGCAGGGAATACACATTCGGACCTTCCCGTTCCTCTCGAGAGCAGACGAGCCCCGCAGGCTTGTGCAGCATGACAAGGATGCCTTCCGGATGATCTATTGGTTCGCCATCAATCCGTAGGTCTGCCAACAGCACTTTATCGGCAGGGTTCTTTGCTTTCTCACCGCTGACGGTCACCCGGCCAGCCTTCAACCAGCCCCGGGACTCGCCCCGGCTGCAATAGCCGTGGCGGGAGAGCATCTGATCGATACGGTAGCGCGTCATAGAAGCCATAGCTTAGCCGCCGTTTGAGTTGGCGACGACGCGAAACTCCCCGTCTCAACACCGGCTGCAATTAACCCGCCCAACGGCTGAGCACGAAGTTGCGGGTGAGGTGCAGGTGGAGCACCACCAAGACGGCCAGCCCGATCCAGCGGAGGATGCGCCAGGGACGCGATGTGGCCGGAGCCGACCAAGCCAAGAAGATCGGAAAGACCATTCCAGAAAAGCGGATGTACGACGTGAATGAGCCGCTCATGGCGGGGAGGATTCCTAGCACGTACATCCATGGAATTTGGGTCCGGTCGCTGCGCCACAGGGCTGGCAGCGAATAGGCCACGGCCAGAAAGCACACGCGGTCGAGCATCGAGTCGGCAAACTCGTGGAAGTAGCGCGGGTTGAGGTATTCGATGATGAACTTGGGGACATTAATCAGGTTCAGGATGGAATGGCGTCCCCAAGTTTTTTGCGCTTCAAAGCCCTCGAAGGGGTTGCCAGTCCAAGAGTTCATCAACCCCAGATACAGCGCCCATCCGATCGGTGGGATGACGAGCAATAGCAACCAACGCGCCCCGTGACGCGACTCATCGCTTTCGCAGTGGAGTAGCCCCGTTTTCAGGCGAGGAATCCGCGAGAGCGTAGCATTCCAACGAGGAGCGACCCTCGGATGTTTCAGCAGCCAGAAGGCGATGGGGATGACTGAGAAAAGACCAATGGCCCGGCTGAGTGGCAGCAGCAATGCTCCGAACGCCGCAAGCAGCCACCGGCGCTCTTCCAAACCACTCCAGAGGCACATTAACAGGACAAGGAACGCCCCTTCGCTGTAGCTGAACTGAAGAAACAAGTTACCCGGGTAGACGGCCATGAAGAGGACTGTCCAGAACGCTCTGGAGGCATCGAACCGAAGGGCGGCCGCCCGATAAACTAGAGCCAGCCCGAGCGTGGAGAGCAGGTTGGCCAGGATGAGACCTCCCCAGACCGGAGGTGCCCCGAGGGCGATGACACCGCGCCACAGCAGGGGCCACAGCGGATAGAAGGCGCAGGAGCGGACGCCGTCGGCGTAGCCTTGAGTGGCCAGAAGGAGGTAGTGTGCGGCATCCCAGGTTGCGAAGTGACTCTCGAAGGTGGGGTCCGAATCGATCGGCCAGCGTACCTCCAACTTGGGGATCTGTTCCGGATGGTTCCATACCCTCAGCGCCATGAAGACGGTCCCGAGGTAAATGAGTTTTGCGAACAGGATCCAGCCTGCGGCCCGGATCCAACGCGGAGAATTTGGGGAGTGAGCGCTCACGGCTTGGGTGGGTGGGAGGAAGCTGAGGTGCTCCGGGCAGCCCATCCCCAGCGGCGACTCCAGGCGAAGTTCCAGCCGCTGACCCCCACGATAGCCACAACGTTGGCTACTTCCGCATTGAGACCCACCCACCGGTGCAGGACCCCGAGGAGCAGTAGCGTGAGGGCAATCCCGGAAAGGCAGATGACATGAAAACGGAAGAGCCGGCGGGGCCAGGGCGCGTCGCTCTCGATCGGTCGGTGGCCGAAGGTCCAGCGGTCATTCCATAGGAAGTTGTTCAGTAACGCAATTTCGGCGGCCGCGAGTTTGGAGGCTTCGAGCGGCCACCCGAACCGTAGGTGCAGCAGGTGAAAGAGCCCCATATCTACCAATAGACCGCTGGCTCCCACACCACAGAAGATTAAATAGCGCTTCCATGATGATGGAGTGGCAATGGAGTCCATGGAGTGGATTGCTCGGGCCAGGGTTGGGCCCGCCCCGTTAATTGCGGTTGGCCTCCGGTGCCCGCCACGTGGCGTGGCGTTGCAGCCACAGCACGTCCGGATCGTTGGGGGCTTCGAAATCATTTCGGGGCACCGAGGGGACTCCGAGGTTCTTCCAGTGGTGGGTTTCCACGTGGGCGTCTCCGAAGGCGATGTTGCCCGCCCGGTTGTGCAAATGGCCGGGCTTGTCGCGGACCATCCACCCGGAGGGTTGGGACTCTTTGAAATCCCACTGCAGCGAGAAGGCTCCATCGTTGATGGTTTCGGGGCGTTCCTCGAGGAAGGTGAGCGCTTCGGTGGGAGACAGTTGGATCAGGTCCGACATGCGGCGGTAGGTCTCGGCCGCAGGAGACCGGACACTGGAACCCATGAAGGCGTTGAGGGAGACAGTGCGCACCCGGGGCATCCGAAAGGGCCCGAGGGTCACATCTTGGGCCGAAGGACATTTCCAGAGCGCCGTGTTCTGGACGTAGGGCGCAAGGAGGCTCTGCTTGAGAAAGAGCGTATTGGTGCAGTCGGGACCGGGAAGGCCCAGCCATCCCTGGACCCAGGTTTCACCTAAAGGGACGTCTTCGCCGTCGCGGTTTGGAGGGATGAAATCGGCGTGGTCATTGGCGTAGAGACCGCCTGCCAATCCGAATTGCCGAAGTTGCGACAGGCATTGGGTGGTGGCCGCTCGGCGTTTGGCTCCAGCCAGTGCCGGCAAGATGAGGCCAGCCAGAATGGCGATGATGGCGATGACGACGAGGAGTTCGATCAGGGTGAAGCCCGAGATCTGTCCGGCACGCGCGGCCGCCGGTTGTGGCCAGCGCCTCGAAGTGGAATTCAAGGTTCCCCAGCGTGGATGGGAGGATGAGGGGCCGCTCCGGCGGGTATTTATCTCCTGATGGGTGACTATCTCCTGATGGGGGACCCGGTCGCTGGGTTCGGTGAGTTTTGGGGCGATCATGTCTGCGGCCTCGAGTTTTGCGGTCGAATTGATTGTTGCGATCGGATTGGCGGTAGCGAACCTCAAGCTGGGAGGCGTATTTTCGGTTTTATGCCGGCCTGTGGAAGACGGGTGCTTGCAGGAGTAGCTCGGATCGGGATCGCCAAAAGAAGAAGAGGCTTCCTCCCAGCATGTAACCGAGAGTGCCCAGCATGACCCAAGAGGCTTGGGAGTCGGACAGTCCGATGCGGTCGGCCAAGTCGCCCAAGCATTTGCATGCAATTGGGGCGTCGATGATCCAAAGACCCATGCGATACAGGAGGAAGTTGATGCAGAGCCAAATGAGCGATCCCCGCTTGATGGGCAGGGAGGCTTTGGAAAGCAGCAAAACGGCGACGACCGCCTCAAGGGTCGCAACCAGCACGAGCAGTTCCCGGTTCTTGAGCACCCAAAAGAGCGGGTCTATTTTTTCCAAAATGCTTTGGGTGCCGAATACACTGACGGCCTTGGCTGTGGCCGTGAGGAGCAAGATAACGGCCGCCGATCTAAGAAAATGAAGCTCCTGCCGAGGTTTTTGTTCGTCACGTTCCGAGACAAATTGAGGGGACATCGTTGCTTCATCGGCAGGATCCGCTGAGAACTTGAGCTTAAATTTCCCCCGGTGCCGGTCTCCGTTGCGTTTGAGTCTTCCGTTGGAAAACCAGAGGCCTATTCTTTAGGCCATGACGCGACACTGCCACCGGTGCGGTTGGCTTTGGACACTCCGGGACACTCCGGGCCGCAGTGAGAGTTGTCCGCAGTGCCGGGCTGACCTGAGGGTTTGCCTCAACTGCAAATTCCATGATCGGCAGGCCGCCTATCAGTGCCGCGAGCGTCGGGCAGAGCCCGTGGCCGAGAAGGATTCCGCCAATTTCTGCGAATACTTCGACTTCCAGTCGCGGGAGTGGCGTGCGGATGCCGGTGCGGGCGATTCTCGCGAAGATCACGCACGCGCCGATTTAAAACGCCTCTTCGGTGAGGATTGATTCCGAGGGGTGGAATTTACTCTCCGCGCAGGGCAGCCAAAAGTTCGCCGCGGCAGGCCTGACGGGTCGCCAGCCAGGTCCAGAAGACGCCATTGAGGAAGACTGCCCCCAGGATCCAACCCAGCGAAATCCACGGCAATCCCCGGAGGTTTGCGCTCCAGATGGGAGCCGTAGCTAGCAGGGCTGCCGCGATGCCCAAGATCATGCCGCGCGCCAGCAACCGGAGGTGCTCCGATAGGATCATGGATTGGATCCGAGACTTCGGGAATCCCACTGCAGCGAGCAGGGCCAGTTCACCCCGGCGCTCCAGGACATTGCGCTGGACGACCAATCCTAATCCCACGCTGCCCAGGAGCAGACCGAGGCCACCCAGCCACTGAAAGGTGTTGAGGTAAGTATTCTGGACGGCGTTGAAGCGGTTGAGTCGGTCCACGGTGCTGGTCGTTTCGAGCCCTAAGTCGGCCAGGCCCCGTGTCAATTCTTCGGCAACGGGTTTTGCAGGCTCGTCGGTGTCGATGAGGAAGGAGCGGTAGCCGTTTTCGCCGGGGAAATGGCGTAGGAATTCGGCCTCCGAAATTAATAACTGACCTTGAAGAATGGAGTTGGCGACAGAACCCACCAGGCGCACTTGGAACGGGTGGCCTCGTTCATCGATATAGTCCAAGGTGTCTCCGATCTTTTTGCCCAGGGCCCACTGGATGGAGTTGGCATCGCCGATGGCGGGGACGGGTTCGTTGGTATTGCCGGTGTGCTCCAGGCTCATCCAAGGGCGATCGGTGGGCATGCCATCGGCCAGTGACTGGAAGGTGAAGGCCTTCCGCTCAGCCAATGATTCCGGGCGCACTCCGAAGAGGCGGGGGCGTTGGGCTCGATTCAGATTGAGGCAACTCGCATCGTCTCCCTCTCGGACCCGCATGGGAACGACGGACATTCCCTTCAAGCGTTGAGGATCGAGCCCCAGTTTCTCTTGACCCCGGGTGGTATTCAATTCTTCGCTGACGGGTAGCGAGGACACCGCCCAGAGGCTGAATCCTCCGGTGCCGGAGCTGCGTTCACGGGCATCACGGGAGGCATCGAGACGGTTCGCAGCCACGGCCACGATGAGGAACACGGCCACCGCCAACAGGCTAATTACCGCTGCCGAGCGGTTGGGTTGTCGGGCCGGTGCGCGGGAATGGAGTTGTGAGCGAGTGGTGGCTATCGAATCGGTTCGTGAATTTCGAAGCTGCCGACGGTGGAAAAGGAGGCCGAATCCGAGCAGCAACGCGCCCGCCCCGAAGAAGTAGCCAGGGCGTAGTGCGGGATCGGCTTTTGCTCCGAGGAGGGCCAAGACAATGGCTCCCAGTAGCGTTAGCCCGGGCCAGAAAATGGAAACAGACTCACCCGCGCCCGAGCCCACCAAAGACCCATCGTTGAGCAGTTCTCGGGGGCTGCGTCGGACGATGAACCTCAGAGCTCGACGCTGGGTCCAGGCGACCATGAGCACTGCCGCCAACCAGCCTCCGACCATGGAGGCTGGAGCAGTATGGAAGCTGAGTGAAGCTCCAGCGACAGCGTCTCGCCACAGCGTGTTGAGGCCCACGAGCACGGCTTGTCCGTAGAGCAGCCCGCCGCCGGTTCCTAGAGTGGCTCCGAGGGTCGCCAGCAGGAGTCCTTCGCGGAAGAAGAGTCGTGCAGTTGCCTTCGGGGTCCAGCCCAGCGCCAATAAGGTGCCCACCTCTTGGACACGGCGTTCGATGCCGAAGCGGAAGACCAAGTTTAGCAGCAGGAGCGCAGACACGATGAGGAAGAAGCTAAAACCGATGAACAGGCCGCCGAAATCTTGCCCTCCTTGGGCGGCCGCTAAGGCAGGCCCGGTGAGGGGTTGAAAGCGCAATCCCAAATCCGCTGGCGGGATCCTGCGTTCCAATTCCTGGGAGATCCCGCGGGCCAAGGTCTGGGTGTCCCAGAAGTCGCCTGCAAACCATCGGACTCCGGTGGCATTCCCGAAGCGGTTGGCCCACATCTTTCGCCCGGCCGACAGGGTGATGAAGGCTTTGGGTGTTCCACGCCATTGCTTCCAGTAGGTTTCGTCCTTGTCTCGAATTGGCCGCGTTAATTCGAAGCCCGCATCCCAATCTTGGGTGCTCTCGGCTTTGGTTAGCCCGGGAAACTCCGGCATCAGCGACCGGTCGGCGTGGAGCCCTTGCAGGGGAACGATAGCCCGCACACGAAACCGGTTGGTTTCCTCCACCAGTCGAGACCCTGTGTCCACCCGATAGGACAGGATTGAGACCCAATCCCCGGGTTTCACTGCCAGATCTTCGGCTAGCCAAGAATTAATGAGAATTTCGTCATCGGTCATTCCCTCCGGGGTGAACGGGTCGCCGGCGGCCGTGACCATCGAGTACGGGGCCGATCGGGCGCCGCTTTCGATGGCATTGGCCAGATAGGTCAGGATTGGAACTGGCTTGGGGAGCCCCGGAGGCTGGCGGTCGAGAGCTTGCGTGACCACCGGATCGAGGAAGATCCGGCGACTGACCAGTTCCACCTGCGCTAGCGGGGAGTTGTTGTTGGTGCCGGC
Source organism: Verrucomicrobiota bacterium (assembly GCA_026397755.1). Lineage (GTDB taxonomy): Bacteria > Verrucomicrobiota > Verrucomicrobiia > Limisphaerales > UBA9464 > SXXZ01. Next base: position 14,209 of record JAPLUF010000119.1, on the reverse strand, counting down.
CGGCAGAGGAATCGGTCGGACCTCGAGTTCGGCGTCGGCGAGGCGAAAACCACTGTCCACTCGCGAAGAGAGCCATTGGCTGTTGGTGGCCTCGGCCGAAGCTCCCACAAGGGCCAAATTGGCCCGTCCTACCAGGCCGGCCGCCTTGGCCAGAACGGAGTGGTTTATGAACAGGTTGAACGGGGGCAATGACCCCGCCTCAGGTGAAAAGTCGCCCCATTCTTCCGCGCTCAGAATGCGCCCAACCCGAACGCGAAGCGCAACACTGGATCCATCCCGTGGAGTAATAACCGCATCCTGGGACAACGCCGAGGGTTTGTGGATGCGTACCACTAGCGGATCTCCGACCTGGACGGAAAGCTGACGGGCCAGCGCGGCATTCAGGAGCACATCGTCACTGTCATCGTCCATCGGGAATGAGCACACGCGGGGGGAGAGAGCCCAGAAACCTTGCGTGACTCCGTAGACTCGCACTTGGTTGGCCCGAGCCGACCCGTCTTGGCGTGTGACCACACCGGGAAGCCTTAGAGCAAAAGCGGACGGCGTGTTGGAGAGCCCAGCTCCGGCCGGGCCACCGTTGCGCGCCGTGAAGAACCGGTCGCCGCCATCGAGGAGGAATGCTGCTTTTCCGATGCGATCCAACGCCCGGCGGCGGAGGGTTTCCCGCACCGAATCGCCAACGGTCAGGGCTCCGATGAGCACGGTCGCCGCGACCTGCCGCCAGCACGACACCCAGGTGGTGCTGTGCATGAAAGACCAGGCTTCGCCAGCGGAGGAGTGCAGGTGTCAATTTCATGGGTCTCAAACCGTCCTAGGTCCGGGACCACTAAAGCGGTGAATGGCATTCCCGGCAATGGCCGGTCTGAATCGAAGGGAAATGCGACGGTGTTTTAAGCCGTCAAAAGACAGCGAACGGTTTGTTTTGCCGAGTGATTAGTCCCGGGGCAGCATTTGTGGAGCTTGAGCCAATCCATTTTCGAAGCCTTGGAGTTGTTGCGTCAACCGATCGAGGCGTATCTCGATGAGTTGGCGGTTTTTATTCCGGAGGGTTACTATGATGGACTCGATTTGTATCAAGCTGGAGCCGTGAGCGGGTTGCATGTGTGCCTGGGCGGCGGCGAGATTGAGGCGGAGGTCAACGTTGGCAAGCGCCCCAAGACCTACCACGTGCGATTGGTGCCCCTTTCCGGGGAAAACCAATTTGAAGTGCTCTGCACAGGGGGGTGTTTTTCGCTGGGATGCCAGCACGGGGTGGCATTCCTGATGGAGTTGCTCGGACAACCCGAGAGTGTTCAAGAGCTCCCTGCCCAGAGAGCCGCTCAGGGTATCCCAGTCATTGACTCAGATCCCTCGACTCTGGGCGGCTGGGTGAGCCTTCGACTTGGTGGAGTTATTCCTCCAGTGATTCATGGGATGCTTCCAATCTTGGAGGGTTGGTGGCAGGGACGGCTCCAAAGGGTGCCTCTTTTAAACTTAATCAAGCTGATTCCAAAAAAAAGTGGATCCCGCTCTTATGTGGCCGATCTGCAGGACTACGAATACAGATTGGCACCAGTTTTTCCTGCGAGGTTTCCACCGTCCAATGTCGGGGAATACATGGGTTTCCTCCTGCTCCAGTTCAGTTGCGAATCTGAGGCTTTGGCTGCCGTGTTTTCACCGTTGTTGGATCCAGTCCTGCTGAATGAGTCGCGGCGGCTATGGGAACGGGCCAAGCAGATTCAACTCTGGGACGATAAACTCACAGACTGGAAGTTAACCACTCAGGTCGCGATAGAGACTCCCCCAGAACTGCGTCTGATGCTCGGGGAAAACGCGGTGTTCCTCCAGATTCGTAACACTCCCGGATCGGAGTTCACCCGACCTACGCAAAAGGTGCTTAAGACACTGCAGCGCCGATCAGTAGCGAGGTCCCGCGATGGACTCCGGATGAGTTTTGGTTCGGAGATCGTCTGTGAAGCCTTTGAGCATCATTTTTCCGGCAGTTTCGATTCCGTAATCCCCTGCATGAGCAAGTCGTTGACAGTTGCTCTGATTCGCTTGTTTTGCTCTCCGGAGTTGAGCCGTGTCCATGTTGTTTCGCCCGATGGCCATCCCATCGTCGAACCGGACGCGATGCTGGTCTGGAACCTCGAAGAGCCCGAAACCAGTGATGGGGATTACTTGCTCAGTTTGCGGACCCCCGAGGGTCAGTTGGTTCCGAAGCCCGTTGCAATCTTGGACGAAGGAGACTTGCGCTACCTGACATCCCGTTGTCTCTATCGGATTCCTAACTGGCCTTTACGTGGCCAGAGTGACGGTTGGCCCATACGAATACCGGCGCCGGTGATCGAGTCCAACCGGGGCATGGAGGCGCTGGGGTTACTAGAGCTCCCTGCGCCCAAGCGGATCCGGCACCAAGTTCGTCAGGTACAACCGCAGGTGAGCATCGAAGCGGGAATTTTCCAAGACACGACGGGCGCATCGATGACGCTGAAGCTTCAAGCGACGGTGAGCTTTGGTGATGAGGCAGAATCGATTATATGGGACGGGGTTCGTTGGAATCCGCTCACGTCGGTCAAGAAAGAGGCGAAGTTGTCAGAAGGTTCGTTGGTTCAAGTCGACCAGGCACCCCTCAGGCGATTGGAACACTGGCTCAGGCGGCTCATGGTGGTGTTGCCCGACGTAGCTCGGGTTCGCTTGGATTCATGGGTCATCCGAAAAGTGCCAGTACGACTCTGGCCGGATGGGATCGTGGACTGGTTGAGCAGCGCGCCTGAAGGGATTCAGTGGCACCTCGACGCCGAGTTGGCCTCGTTGCGAGAGGGGACAGTAGTTGGGCGCTTGGAGGTCCGTTTGGAAGAGTCCGATTCCGGAATGGATTGGTTCGACTTGTCCACCGTGGTGAGCGTGACGGACCAAACCTTGTCGAAAGAAGAGTTGTCCTTGCTCATGAAATCCTCTGGAAAATGGGTACGTCTGGAGGACCGGGGTTGGCGTCGGTTGGAGTTTGGTCTCAGTGAGGCCGAGGAGAAAGCTCTTGCCGACCTCGGCATCGGCCGCTCACAGATCGCCACTGGAAAACAGCGGTTCCATGCCCTCCAGTTGGCTCATTTGGCTGGTCCAGATCAATCGCTGGTCCGAGAAGATCAGGTGGATCAAATCCGCAATCGTCTCGACCGAATCCAGACCGTGGTCCAACCCGGGGTTCCAACGGAGATCCAAGCCACCCTTAGGCCCTATCAGGTGGAGGGCTTTCAGTTCTTGTCTTACCTGAGTGTGAATGGATTCGGAGGGATCCTCGCCGATGACATGGGACTAGGGAAGACACTCCAGACCTTGAGTTGGATTGCCTGGCTGCGTTCGGTCCAGGGAATGACCGAGAAGATACTCGTGGTCTGCCCGAAATCGGTCCAGGAAAACTGGAGCATCGAGGTATCCCGGTTCCTGCCGAGTCTCCGGGTCAAGGTATGGCGCGGGGGCGATGTCGAGGCGATGTCGATGGATGAGGCTGTGGATCTCCATGTCATCGGCTATTCCCAGCTTCGATCCCAGGAGGAGCCCCTCAGACGAATTTACTGGGGCGCCGTGATTCTCGATGAAGCTCAGGCCATCAAGAATCCCTCGTCCCAAACCGCCCGGGCGGCGTGTGCGCTCAAAGCCCGCCACCGGGTGGCCCTCAGCGGCACGCCCATCGAGAATCGGTTGCTGGACCTATGGTCGATTTTCGCCTTCGCAATGCCGGGAATTCTGGGGACTCGTTCCCAGTTCATTCGGCAGTTTGACGCCAAGGAGGATACTGAGGCCCGCCGGAGATTGGCTGCCCGGACAAGACCTTTCGTACTCAGGAGAACCAAAAAGGAGGTAGCCCGGGAATTGCCAGATCGGATCGAAGAGGACCTGATCGTCGAGTTGGAAGGGGACCAGGCGGTGCTTTACCGGGCAGAATTAAAGAGGGCTCGTGCTGCATTGCTCAAGGCCAACGACCAGGGGCAGTTGGATCAATTGCGATTCCACCTCTTGACCAGCCTCCTGCGGTTGAGGCAGATCTGTTGTCATCCCAGACTGGTGGGATTATCAAACAATTCTTCAACGTCGGAGCCAAGGGTTGAGACTCCCGGCATTGAGAGTGCCAAAGTAGCTGCATTGGTTGAATTGATCGAACCCCTAATGCAAGAGGGACAAAAAGTCTTAGTTTTCTCACAGTTCACGGGCGTGTTGGAGATTCTGGAAGACTGCTTTAAGTCACAGGGTTGGCCGGTCTTCAAGCTAACGGGGAAAACTGAGGATCGCGGGACCCTGGTGGCATCCTTCCAATCCCATGCCGGTCACGGTGTTTTTCTCATTAGTCTGAAGGCGGGAGGCTTCGGCTTGAATCTCACGGCGGCCAGTTACGTGGTCCTCTTCGATCCCTGGTGGAATCCGGCTGTCGAGGCTCAGGCCATCGACCGGACCCACCGAATCGGTCAACGACAGACTGTTTTCGCGTATCGACTGATCGCTAAAGGGACCATCGAGGAGAAGATTCGTGAACTTCAGCGGCGCAAAGGAGCCATCGCAAAGGATATTCTGGGAGAGGAAAGCTTTGCGCAGGCCCTGACCCTGTCGGATTTCCGATTCCTTTTGGAGGAATGAGCCGCCCCGGGCCTCCAACCCGGGCGCTCCGCCCTAGAAAGCGGTCGCTCAAGGCGGGTTTTCCGCGCGGCAGGATTGCGGCGTGGAGAAAAAAAGTGAAAACTAGTTGCGTTGGTTTTGCGCTCTAGTTCGTCATTTCTGACGGGTCGACGCAAAACGATCGACCGAACCGAACTCATGACCATTTCACTCGGGATTCTCGCCGCCGCTCAGAGTGGCACCGACCTCGGCTTCATCTGGAACAAAGCCACGCCCGAGGCCAAGGTGATTATCTTCATTCTGGGCATCCTCTCGATCGGGGCTTGGTCGATGATGATTCAGAAGTTCTTCCAAATGCGGCGGGCCGCTAAGTACAACGGTTTTTTTGAGACTGAATTTCGCCAGCAGGAGGGGGTGTTGGGTATTTTCGATCGTCGGCTGCCCGTCGAGGGGTGCCCCATGTTTTCTGTGTATACGGACGGATGCACCGATCTCGAAGCCCGGCTGCGCCTGACCGATGGCTCGAGGCGGACCCGTCTGTCGATCAAGAGCATCGAGCATGTCAAACGGCAGGTGGAGGGTGCGGTGGCCCGTGAGTCGCTGCGTCTGGAATCAGGCCTGATCCTCTTGGCCATCGCTGTCAGCGGTGGTCCATTCATGGGGTTATTGGGCACAGTCTGGGGTGTCATGGACACCTTCGGAGGCATCGCGAAGGCGGGCCGCGCCGATTTGACGGCAATGGCGCCCGGCGTATCCGCCGCATTGGTGACCACCGTTGCGGGGCTCCTCGTGGCCATCCCTTCGATGTTCGGATACAATTATTTGGTTCACACACTGCGAGTGTTGACCGTGGAGTTGGATAATTTCGCCCAGACTCTAGCTTCCAAAATGGAGACCGAGTTCTTGCCCGACGATGAGTGACCCGGTTCCCCAGTCCTCCTTCCACCCGATCCACCCGACCTCGGAGATTCCGCAGTCGGGACGAGGAGTCTTGTGCTCGGACTGTAATCGTCTGAATCCGGCCGATCGGGAGTCGTGCAAGTATTGCTCGAGGCCCCTCTTTGTGGGGTGTTCGGCCTGCTCGGCGACCAATGAACGAGTTCTCTCGCAATGCCGTAAATGCGGTCATTCCCTCCAGAGAGGGCTGCTTTCAGGGTTGTTAAGTTCTAAGCCGGAAGAGGTTTCGGCTTCCTCGCGGTGGGACGAAGCCCCCTCGGGCCCGATGGGGAAGGGAACTTTGTGCTGCAAGTGCGAGCATCTGAACCCGATCGATCGCGAGCGTTGCGAGCGCTGTAGTGAAGAACTCTTCCTCGACTGCCCGAAGTGCCAGAAGCGAAATGCTCGGGTGCTGATGCACTGCGCCTCTTGTCGTGGCCGGTTGCATCGCAAAATCCAGGATAAGACGCCTCATCATGAAACGTCCCGTCCTCAGGAGAAATCCTCGGGCTCATCGGATCCGTCCCACGGCCACTCCCTAGTTTCCACAGAGCCGGTGGTCTGTGCCAAATGCACCCATCTCAATCCGGCAGGTTTGCAGCGGTGTGAACAGTGCCGAGGGCACCTCTTCGTCGTCTGTCGCGACTGCGAAACGACCAATGCGCGTTCTGAGCCTCGATGTCTGAAATGCAACCGAAGGCTCCACCGCTCTATTAATGAGAGATTGGATCCGCTGGGTGCAAAAAACGTTTCGATGAAGTGGGTTTATGTCATGGCTGCGGTTCTCCTTTTATCCTTGGCCGGTTTTATTCTGGTCCAATTCTCAGGCTTCCGGATCTTCGAATAATCATGCGCCGTTTTTCCCAACGCAATTCGCTGGTGACGCTCAACGAGATCAACGTCACCCCCTTGCTGGATTTGGCGTTCGTGCTGCTGATCATTTTCATCATCACCACGCCAGCTTTGGAGCCGGGCATTAGCATGAAGCTGCCGGTGGGGGGCGATGCTCGCACCCGTCCCGACACCAACAACGAGGCCAACGTGAATGGTCTGGCCGAGGGGCGGTATACGTTTGCACGGACCGGAACCCGGGTGCTCAGTGAGCTTGAATTGGAGACAGAGTTGGTGAAGGCCTACCGCCAGAATCCGAATTTAGTGCTCGTGCTCCGGGTCGAGGGCTCAGCGCCGTCGCAAGTGCTGGTGAGTCTGCTCGACATTGCTGGTCGCAATGGACTGACTCGCTACCGTATCGGAACCCAGCTCCCCAAGCGGCGATGATCCCTTCGAACACACGATATTTTCTGACCTCCGTGGGCATTCATGCCGCGGCCGTGGGGGTTTTGTTGTTCGCCCCGGCCTTGTCGTCGCACACAGTCCAAGACGTTCCGAGTCCCATCCTGGAGATTATTCCCGACAACCTGCGCCTCACCGATGGCAACACCCTCGGAGGTGGCAATCCGGACGCCCAGCCTCCCAAGTCCAGTCCGCAGCCGTCTGCGCCGCCGGCCCCAGCCCCGCCAGCCCCGCCCCAGCCCGAACCTCCGAAGACGCAGCCTCAGACTCCGCCTCCGGAGCCTGCCAAGGCGGTGGAGCCCACCAAGGAGCCCACCAAGATGGAGCCGCCCAAGAAGAGCCTGGCCACCGAGATTCAGCGCAGTGCTCCCAATGCCCAGGATGTGGATCCCAACCTGTCCACCAAGAAACTGAAGTCCTCCAAGACGGACTTTCAGCTGGCCGAGGCTCCCAAAAAGCGCTCGAAGAAGGAGGCCGAGGTTGAGCGCAATAACGCCGCCGCCGTCGCCGCCGCTCAGGATGCGCGTGAAGCTCGGGAGCATCAGGCGCGCGTGACGGCGGCCCGAGAGGCTTTGAGTAAGGCCCAGCAGGCCCGCGCCGATGCCGTTCGGGGCGTCGCTTCGAATCTGGGGAAGAATTTGTCGGGGTCGACCTCGTTCGAGATGCCCGGGCCGGGAGGGGCTGCCTATGCGCCTTACGGATCCTACTTGATGGCCTTCTACAAGCTGCGATGGAAGAAACCCACGACCCTCAACGTGGAGCACGGCGAGGTGGAGGTGGAAATCACCGTTCAACGCAACGGTCGGGTCTCGGCCTTCAAGTTGGTGAAACCCTCTGGAATTCGCGCCTTGGACGACTCCGTTCGCGAGGTGCTGGATGGCAACCGCGACCTTCGCCCGCTGCCGGATGGTACGACCGATTCGGAGCGCCGAATCACTATACGCTTTGATCTTTCCGCTGCCTCTCCTGCTTAGACAATTGACCTCCGACCCAAACTCATTGGCTTAATTTCCGATATGTTCCGTCATTCATTCATCGCCCTCCTCCTCACTCTGGGAATTTCCCTGAGCGCCTCCGCGGCCGAAGTGGTTGTTAGTGACGTCACTAGCCGTGCCGTGCCCATCCACGTCACAGGTTTCGCTGGTGACGCCAAGACGGTCCTGGAATTCGACTTGTACGTCGCCGGATTCGACCTCGTTGCCCTCGCCCAGGCGCAGTATTCAGTGAATGGAAAATCCGGTGCGGCGCTGGAGGGAGTGCTGGCCGACGTGAACAACAATGCCACGTTGTTCAATCGCTCGTATCCTGGGGGTTCTCCGCGGGCTCAAGCGCATGCACTGGCCGACGACGTCGTTCAAGCGATCACCGGTCGGAAGGGAATTTCTCGCACCAAGATGGTCTTCAAGGTTCAGAAAGAACGGATCAGCGAGGTTTATGCGAGCGACTTCGATGGAGCCAATCCGGTTCAATTGACCGCCGATGGCAATATCGTCGCGGCTCCGGCGTGGCGCCCTGGTCGTAAGTCTTTGGTTTATACCAGCTACCGGGCCGGTAATGCTGATATTTATTCGCAAGATTTAACCACCGGCAGTCGCAAGGCTCTTGTGCGGTTCTCCGGGTCCAACATTAGTCCGGCCCCGTCGCCCGATGGCTCCAAATTGGCCATGATCCTCAGCAAGGCGGGGAGTCCTGATTTGTGGGTGAGCGATGCCGAGGGCGGGAATCCCCGTCGATTGACCACCACGGCCGCCGATGAATCCTCTCCATGCTGGTCTCCAGATGGATCTAGCCTGTGCGTGGTATCCCGAGAAAGTGGTTTTCCGCAATTGTACATTGTTTCGGCCTCGGGGGGCGCTATGCGCCGTCTCACCACCGCCGGAGTCCGCAATACCACCGAACCCGATTGGTCCCCGGACGGCAAGTGGATCGCATTCACCCGTTCCCGGGGCGATTACTTCGATATTTGCATCGTTCCAGCAGCCGGCGGCGATGCCAAGGTCATTACCGAAGGCGAGGATCCTTCCTGGGCTCCCAATTCCAGGACCTTGGTTTTTGTGCGTCGGACCAGTAAGTTTGGCCCCCGCAAATTGTCGCTGCTTGACTGGCCGACGGGCCACGTCAAAGATACCGCGCAAGTAGCGGGCAGCAGCTCCCAGCCTAGTTGGAGTCGTTGAGCCCAGCCCGCTAACCCACTTTCAGATCTCCAGATTCCAGCCTTTTTTCAACACACCAATGAAGCCGTTCTCCAAATTGGGTTCCATCGCCCTCGTGCTGATCCTCTCCCTCGCTGCCGGATGTAAGAAGGGGCAGAAGAATTACACGCCGCTGCCGGGATATTCGGGAGCTCCTGGAGCCTCTTCGAGCTTGGGTAAGGGACAGCCCATTTTGCCTCCGGCGCGCCCGCTGACGACAGATGGCTCGGGTGCCAACGGCGCTGATGTGGCCGGAGTCAACAATCCGGATGGAGCCAATGGTCAACCTTCTCGTGAGGAGATCGAGGGCATGCTGGCCAACCGTGAACACTTCAAGGCCAACACCGTTTATTTCGACTACGACAAGTCCGTGGTGAAGGCGGACAGCAAGGCGAACATCCAAGCCGTGGCGACCTACCTCAAGGCCCACTCCGACAACAAGGTGGCCATCGAAGGTCATTGCGACGAGCGCGGCACTGAAGAGTACAATCGTTCTCTGGGCGAGAAGCGTGCGCTGTCGGCTCGTGATGCGTTGATTGCTTTGGGCATCGGCGCTGACCGCGTGGTGACCCGCAGCTTCGGCGAAGACAAGCCGTCCGAGCTCGGTCATGACGAGTCCGCCTGGGGCAAGAATCGTCGTGGCGAGTTCATTCTGCTCACGCCGCCGTCGGCCGGTGCTCTCCGCTGATCGGCTCTTGACTGGCTTTCCAACAAAAAACCCCGCCCATTGGCGGGGTTTTTTGTTGGGTTAGAATCAGCAGGGCTGGATCGGTCTGGCAAGGCCACCGCACCGGTGTGGATGCGGTGGCCAAAAGAAGGCGAGATCGCCCCCACCGACCGAGTGTCGGTGGGGGATCCTCAGACGCAGACGCCGTAGCGCTTCTCGGGGTCGACTCCGAGTTTCTGGATGGCCTCGGCCACCACGCTCTGTGGCAAGGCTCCCTGGGAGGCCAACTTGTAGAGGCACGCGATGGCAGTGCACTCACCGTCGATCTCGAAGAAACGTCGCAGCACCGGCCGGACCTCGCTGCGTCCGAACCCGTCGCAGCCGAGGGTCATTAAACCTCCCGGAATCCAGGGGGCGATTTGGTCGGCCACTAGCTTGAGATTGTCGCTGACGGCAATCCAGGGGCCCGACTGGCCCTCGACCGTTTGTTCGAGGTAGCTCTTTCGGGGTGTTTCAGTCGGATGAAGCATGTTCCAGCGCTTGGTGGCCTGGGCCTCTGAGCGGAGCCGTTTGAAGCTAGTCACACTCCACACGTCAGCGCTGACACCATAGGCTTCCAGAAGCTCTTGAGCCTTGAGTGCCTGTTGTAAAATGGCTCCGGAACCGAGCAATTGGACCTTGTGCTTCAGGCCGGCCTTGCCCGGCTTGAACTTGTACATGCCGTTGAGGATACCTTCCACGACACCGGGTTCGTTCGGGATCGGCGGATGGGCGTAGTCCTCATTGTGGACGGAGATGTAGTAGAAGACATCTTCGCCATCGGCATACATGCGCTTCAGGCCATCGCAGACGATGACCGCCAATTCGTAGCCGAAGGCGGGCTCATAAGAATACAGGTTGGGCACCGAAGTGGCGACCAAGTGACTGTGGGCGTCTTGATGCTGGAGCCCCTCGCCATTGAGGGTCGTACGGCCCGAGGTCGCGCCAATCATGAATCCGCGGCAGCGCGAATCGCCAGCCAGCCAGATTTGATCGCCCACCCGCTGGAAACCGAACATTGAGTAGTAGATGTAGAAGGGGATGGTCGGCACGCCGTAGGTGACATTGGCCGTGCCGGCGGCGATGAAGTCCGCCATGGAGCCGGCTTCGTTGATACCTTCTTCCAGAAGCTGACCGTCCTTCTTTTCGATGTAGGGCGTGTTGGCGTTGTCCTCGGTCTTGGTGCCGGGATTGTAGAGTTGGCCGCGGGAGCTGTAGATGCCCACCTGACCGAAGAGCCCCTCCATGCCGAAGGTGCGCGCTTCATCAGGCACGATGGGAACGATGAACTTGCCGATGTTCTTGTCGCGGAGCAACGAGCCCAGCAACAGCACGTAAGCCTTGGTCGTGGACGCCGAGGACAGAGCCGTCGCCTGGACCACGTTGCGCAGACCGTCGTCGGTGTGCAGCGGGGTGACTAGCTTCTGAGCACGATCGATCCGAATGGGGTTGAATCCGTGCAGGGCCTTGCGCCGGTCCAGCAGGTATTGAACCTCGGCGCTGTCTTGCGGCGGGCGGTAGAAGGGCAGTTCGGCGATGACCTCGTCCTCCAGCGGAATCGAAAAGCGTTCGCGGAAATGACGAATGTCGCGCTCGGCCAGTTTCTTGAGGCCGTGGGTGGGGTTCTTGCCTTCGCCGGCTTCGCCTGTGCCGTAGCCCTTGACCGTCTTGGCCAAGATGACCGTGGGTCGGCCGTTGCGCTGGGTGGCCTTGCGGTAAGCCGCATACACCTTGAGAGGGTCGTGGCCTCCGCGGGTGAGCTTCTTGAGCTGCGCGTCGCTGAGGTGGCTGACCAAGTCGAGCAGTACCGGGTATTTCCCGAAGAAATTCTTCCGGATATAGGCACCGCTCTCGACGATGTATTGCTGGTATTCGCCGTCGACGACCTCGTCCATGCGCTGAGCCAGAAGGCCCGTTGTATCGCGGGCCAGCAACTCGTCCCAGTCGCTGCCCCAAACCACCTTGATGACGTTCCAGCCCGCACCGCGGAACTGGCCTTCGAGGTCTTGAATGATCTTGCCGTTGCCTCGGACAGGGCCGTCGAGGCGCTGAAGATTGCAGTTGATCACCCAGACGAGGTTGTCGAGGTGTTCGCGGCCAGCCATGCTGATGGCTCCGTGCGTTTCCGGCTCATCCGACTCACCGTCTCCGATGAAGGCCCAGACCATGGGATCGTGGTCTTGTGCAACGAGTTTGCGTGCCTGCAAGTAGCGGCTGAAGCGGGCCTGATAAATGGAATGGATGGGCCCCAGTCCCATCGACACCGTGGGGAAGATCCAGAAATCCGGCATCAGGAAGGGATGCGGGTAGGAGCTTAGACCCGGATGGTCTTGCAGTTCCTGACGAAAGTTTTTTAGGTGCTGGTCGTTGAGTCGGTACTCCAGGTAGGCGCGGGAATAATTTCCCGGTGAGGCATGCCCCTGGAAATAGATCATGTCGGCGGTCTTGCCGTCGGCACCCCCCCGAAAGAAGTGATTGTAGCCCACCTCGTACAGTGTCGCCAACGAGGCGAAGGTGGCGATGTGACCACCGACATTGGTGGTCTTGTTGGCCTTGGCGACCATCGCCATGGCGTTCCAGCGGACGTGAGCCCGGATCAGGCGCTCCATCTCGAGGTCGCCTGGATATTCGGGTTCCTCCTCGGGAGGGATCGTATTGAGGTAGGGCGTCGTGGTGACGTCCGGAACCGGATAGCCCTCATTGCGGAGCCCTTGCATCACGCCGGCGATCAGCTTGCGTGCCTCCTGGGGGGACTTGCCCTCCAGAACCAGTCGCAGCAGATCCTCCACCGTGGCGCGATGCCGGTCGGATGGGGTCAGGGAACGACCAGAGGCGGTACTTTCGGTGCGCCCGTTGACCGGGGTGGCCGAACCATGGTTGGAACCAGAGGTATTCAAGACTCGATATCCGGAGCCGAAGCCCCGGAAGCCGTAAGGTATTCAATTGGCCTTCACTGCCAAGTGCAGGGTTGACCGTTTCAAGGGAACGAATCTTGAGAAGAAGCCAGGCCTGAGAGCTGGCTTTCTCAGGAAGCCAGCGGGATGACGTCCGTTCCAAGATAGGGGCGCAGCGGTTCCGGCACCTGAATACTGCCGTCGGCCTGCTGATGGGTCTCCACCAGTGCCACGAAGAGACGGGCCAGAGCGGTGCCCGATCCATTGAGCAAGTGAGGGAAGAGATTCTGCCCGTCGGATTCCCGCTTGAATCGCAAATTCATCCGGCGGGACTGGTAATCCTCGCAGTTGGAACAACTCGACACCTCCAAGTAGGTGCCCTGTCCCGGAGCCCAGACTTCGATGTCGTAGGTCTTGGCGGCGGCGAAGCCCATGTCGCCGGTGCACAGGTTGATTACCCGGTAATGCAGCCCGAGGCGTTGCAGGACTGTCTCGGCGTTGTGGACCATCTTTTCCAGTTCCTCATAGCCCTGGTCTGGATGAACCACTTTGATGAGCTCCACCTTGTCGAACTGGTGGACCCGGATCATGCCCCGGGTACCCAATCCGGCGGCGCCGGCCTCGGCTCGGAAGCAGGGCGAGTAGGCGCAGTAGCGCACTGGCAGCTGCTTCTCAGTGAGAATTTCCTCTCGATGGATGTTGGCCACCGGAGCCTCCGCCGTCGGCACCAAGTACAGTTTGCCCATCGTCGAGGTGTCGAGTCCCTCCTGTACGGCATAGGCCTGATCCCGGAACTTCGGAAACTGCCCCACGCCGATCATGCAGTGTTCTCCGACGATGTAAGGAGGGGCCACTTCGGTGTAGCCGTGTTCCCGCTGATGAAGGTCGAGCAGGAAGTTGATCAGCGCCCGCTCCAACCGAGCTCCCCAGCCCGTGTACAGGAGAAAGCCCGATCCGCTCAGCTTGGCTCCTCGGGCAAAGTCGATGAGCTTGAGCCGTTCGCAAAGTTCCACGTGGTTGTACGGTGTAAACTCGAAGGAAGCCTTCTGCCCATGCACGCGAATCTCCGGATTGTCGGCCGCATCCTTACCCAAGGCGACGCTCGCGTGGGGAAGGTTGGGGATCATCATCAGCAGGGAATCCCGTGCGACCTCAGAGTGTGCGGCGGTCTTGTCGAGTTCGGTGATCCGGTCACCGAGGGCGCGGACTTCCGCTTTCTTGGCCTCGGCTTCATCGAGGCGCTTCTGGGCAATTAGCCCGCCGATTTCTTTCGAGGTGCTGTTGCGACGTGCTTTGAGTTGTTCGGCCTCGGCGAGCGCGGCCCGTCGGGATTCATCCAACGCCAAGACTTCGGAGACCCTGGCTTCGTCACCGGCGTTCCGCGTGGCCAATCGCTCCCGGACGAACTCAGTCCGTTCGCGCAACAACTTCATGTCGAGCATGGTGACAGGGTACGGAAGCAGAGGCGGGAAGGAGAACGGAATTTCTCAGGCTATTCGACCTATCCAAAACCAAGGGGTATTGGCGATGCGATCTCGGAAGGAGTCGCTTTTTTTATTGGCCTCTCAATGGAGAAGCGCAGGAACGGTGTCAGCTCT
>JAPLUF010000069.1 GCA_026397755.1 Verrucomicrobiota bacterium | reverse complement strand
GTCAAGGCAGAGGAAGCCCGCGGATCGGATTCAGAATCAGAATCAGAATCAGAATTAGAGTCCGAAGACTGAAGTGTTGCGGACCGCTCCCAGAGTCACTCTGGGGCGGGCAAGTCCGTAGAGGAGCCGAGGAGCGTTGCAGAGCCAACCTTCTATGGAACGCGTGCAGCGTAACCCAATCCCTGACCTGTCTCTTAGCTGACTCCGTTTGCTACGATTGCAGAGAGACGCCCGCAGCGGAGGCCCAAAAACCCATCGGTAACGCCAATGGGAGTGGTTTTTAAAATAGTGTAGACTGGCTCCTTTTGTGTAGATGTGTGGGACCGACCCCGCGAGGTGGAATGGTTTGCGGCTTGGTCCTGGCGCGGCGGTGGCGTACAACCCGGCCGTCATGCCCCGACTCGTTTTTGACATCGAGACCTCCGCCGTCGGACTGGAACACTTCGACGAGGTCCAGCAGGAATACCTTTTCCGCGAGGCCGAGCGCCAGCCGACCGAGGAAGACAAGGCACGGAAGCGGGTGGAGATTTCACAGCAGTTCAGCCTTTGGCCCTTCACTGCTCAGGTGGTGTGTATCGGCATGATCAATGCCGACTCCGGCAAGGGTCAGGTACTCTACCAGTCCGACGATTTTGACGAAGAGGCCCTAGAGGAGGCCGACACCGAAGGCTCAGCCGTGGAATTTGCACCCCAAGTCGATGAGGTGGAACTCCTGACCGCCTTCTGGGATGTCGCCAAACGCTACGACAGCATCGTGACCTTTAATGGCCGCGGCTTCGATGTCCCGTTCCTGTACCTGCGCTCGGCTCTGCTCAACGTGCCCATCACTCGCAAGGACTGGCTGGGCTACCGGTATCAAATCGAACCCCACTGCGACTTGGCTGAACAGTTCACCTTCTACAACGTCAGCGGCCGCGAGGGTGCCGCCCGCAAGTTCAACCTCGATTTCTACTGCAAGGCTTTCGGGATTCCTTCCCCCAAGGCCATGGGCATTAGCGGCATGGATGTCAGCTCGTTGCTGGCCGAAGGCCGCCACCGCGACATCGCCGAGTATTGCCTGCGCGACGTCATCGCCACGGTCGATTTGCACAAGATCTGGGAAGAACGGCTCAAAGGCATTAAGTGAGAAGCCCAATTGCCCGAACCTCGACTGCCCCGACGCGCACCCGCGTGTTTTGACTTCAACGCTCTCCCCCATACCCTCCCCTGCATGCATATCGTCCGTGTTTCGGATGCCGACCATGACGCGCGCCTGAACCAGGCCGCCGCCGCCTCGTCTCTCTTTGATCCCGTCATTGAAGAGCGCACGCGCACCATCATCGAGGCGGTCCGCGCCCGCGGAGACGCGGCCCTGGTCGAGTTCACCCAACGCTTCGACGGAGCCACTCTGAGGCCGGAACAAATTCCGGTGACTCAGGCCGAACGCATGCAGGCCTCGCTCATGGCCGGGCCAGATCTGCGGGCCGCCGTGGCCGAATCGACCAAGAACATTGCCTCCTTCTCCAAGCGCTCCCGCCGCCGGGATTGGTCGGCCAAGAACTCCCACGGCGCCCAGGTGGGTGAGGTGTTCCAACCCTTCCAACGGGTCGGGGTGTACATTCCCGGCGGCACCGCGCCACTCGTGTCCACCGCGCTCATGACCATCACCCTCGCCAAGGTGGCTGGGTGCCCGGAGATTGTGGTCTGCACTCCCTGTGGCAAGGATGGCACTCTCAATCCGGCACTCCTCTTCGCCGCCAATTTTGCTGGTGCGACCGAAATTTATCGAGTTGGCGGCTCTCAAGCCATCGCAGCGATGGTGCATGGCACCGAAACGATCCGGCCGGTGCACAAGGTTTTTGGGCCCGGTAACGCCTACGTGGTGGCGGCCAAACGCCTGCTCTTTGGCCATGTGTCGGTCGATTTGCTGCCCGGTCCCAGTGAAACCCTGGTGCTGGCCGATGACTCAGCGGACCCCCGCTTCATCGCGGCAGATCTTTTGGCTCAGGCCGAGCATGGTTCTGGACACGAACGGGTCTGGATGGTCACCACCTCAGCCGCCCAGTTGAAGGCCGTCGAGAAGGAGGTCTTGCGGCAGTTGCCCACACTGAACCGCCGTGAATTTATTCAGAAAGTCCTGGATACCAACACCTGGCTCATCCACGTCCGCGACCGCAGGCCGCCTTGGAGACCACGACGCCGGCCCTTCCGTCCGGGACCGTGACGAGCGAGCCGCTGGCGCCGCCGCCCGGCGCGAGCGCGGCCCCGGTCGAGCCGGCGCCGCCCACCGTCGCTGCCGCGCCGTCTCCGGCCATCGCTCCGGAGCCGCCGCCCCCCGCTGCGGCTCCCGTCGTCGCCACCGGCCGGTCCTCGGTGGTCGGCTCGTGGAACGGGTTCGACGGGCGCTGGCATCCGATGCGCCACCGGGGCCCGTCCGGCGTGTGGGAGCTGTTCATCCCGGGCGTCGGCCCAGGTGCGCTCTACAAGTTCGAGATCC
>JAPLUF010000324.1 GCA_026397755.1 Verrucomicrobiota bacterium | reverse complement strand
TCCAACTCTGGCGAAGGAGGCTGGAACATCCATTCTAGCCTCCTATTTTTTTGCACATGGAAGTATCGAAGGCACCCCAGTCTCAGGAATCCAAGCTCCACTTCCTCGACTACTGGCGGATTATCCGTATTCGGAAGGCAGTCATCTTGGCGGTCTTCCTGTTGGTGGTCATCACTACAGCGATCATCACCCAGTTCCAGCCCGAGTCCTACTCGTCGCTGGCGCGAATGAAGGTGGAAAAGGACACCCCACTGACCCAGTTAATGATGGGCAGCGGTCCGATGACGCCTGCCTTCGACCAGTACTTTCTCCAAACCGAGTTTCAGGTTATTCGTTCTCCGAAGATCCTCAACGAGGTCATCAAGAGTCTGAAATTGGCCAGCGTTTACGCCCAGCGCGACAAGCAGCCCGGTGAATTGCCTATCCAAGATGCTTACGAGATGTTGTCGCGTGAGGTGGACATCACTCAGTTCCGTAACACGGCCATCATCGAGATTACGGCTTTCAACGAAGACCGCGAGCTGGCCGCCAGCATTGCCAACAAAATCGCCGAGATATACGGCAATTATCGCAACAAGTACCGAACTGGGCGCAGTGACAAGGCTTGGGAGGCTCTGACCAACAAGTTGGCTGGCTACGAAAAGGAAGTCTCCGAGGCCCGCGAGAAGATGGACAAACTGCGGATTGAACTCAAGGTGCCTGAAGAAATCGCGGATTCTGGCCAAGTCCAGGGTCTTTCAGCCCAGGAACTTTCGCGGATGACCGGAGTCATTCAGGACTACCAGACGCGGATCACTCGCAATAACCGTTTGCTTGAACAGTTGGGTCTCTTAAAGGGGGATAGACTGCTCAACGCCCTGGTAGTGGCCAATCCGACCAGCGAGCTCAACACCCTAATTTCGGCTCGTAATTTCGCTTCGCGTCAGGCTTCCGGACTCAGCCCCGACTTTGGCCCCGATCATCCGGAGGTCATCAAATGGTCCCTGCAAATCTCCAAGCTCGATGAGCAGTTGGACGCGACAGTGCAGGGTATCCTCAGCGGCATGCGTTCCACTCTGGAGGCAGAGAAGGCAGCGATGGAAAATCAGAAGACCTACCTTCAGGAGACCATCGAAAAGAATTCCCAAGACACCCAACGGTTCCGGCCTTACATCGTCCAGCGCAACGAATTCGAGAGCGCCCGGCGCATTCGCGACGGCATCAAGATTCGCGTCGCCCAAGAAGACATCGACCGAGATCTCAGCAGCACCTCTTCCGTTGAGACCATCAATGAAGCTCTTCCCGGCACCAACCCGGTCCGGCCGAAGAAGGCTGTCAACATCACCATCGGCGTGGTCTTCGGTTTGATCCTTGGAATTGGTCTGGCCTTCTTCATCGAATACCTCGACACATCGGTGAAGACCATCGATGACGTGGAGCAAGCGTTGCAGGCCCCGGTGCTCGGGGTTATTCCCCAGAATGTCGGAGCCCTTATGTCTGAGGGAGCTGATAGCCCGCATGCCGAGGCTTACCGAGTCTTGCGGACCAATATTCTGTTCTCCCGTAAGGATACCAATTGGCGCACGATGACCGTCGTCTCCGGCGGTGCCGGCGAGGGCAAGTCTACCACCATCTTCAACCTAGCGACTGTCTTTGCTCAGAACGGCAATCGAGTGCTCATTGTAGATTCCGACCTTCGCCGTCCCAGCCTCCACAAGATTCTCAATGTTGCCAACAACCAGGGGTTGACCAACTATTTGCTGAAGCAGAACAGCCTCGAAGAAGTAATTCAGACGACGCCGGTCCCGTCTCTGGACTTTATGCCCTCGGGGCGTCTGCCGAGCAGCTCCATCGGTATCCTCAATTCAGCGGCCATGAAGGAGTTCATCGCCGAGGCCAAGAGTCGGTACGACTTCGTGTTTTTTGATTCACCGCCGATCATGGGCGTCAGTGACGCATCCATCTTGGCCAGTGAAGTGGACATGGCTGTGTTGGTGGTTCAGTACCGCAAGTACCCGCAGCAGATGACCCTCCGCGCCAAGCAAATGGTCGAGAAGGTCGGTGGTCACCTCTTGGGTGTCGTGTTGAATAATATCAACATCAGCCAAGATAGTTACTACTACTACTACAGCGGATATTACTACGATTACTATTCTAAGAGCGAAGACAGCAAGCCAGATGGTGAGAAGAAGTTGTCCAAGAAGAAGAAGGCCGATGCTAAGCCGGCCGAGATCGCCGTCGTTGGTTCAGAGTCCAAGGCTTCTGAAATAAAGCCGGGCAAGGAGACCAAGTATTGAGCCGCTGTCCGGATGCCTATAGACTTCGCCAACTTATCAACATGATGCTTCGATTCGGTCAAAACGGGATGTGTGCGTTGGTGCTGCTGATGGCCGTTCTCTGGGGCGGTTGCCAGACGGGTACCGGACAGGCCACTCCTCCTCCAGCCACTGCGGCAACAGCACCGGTCGCCCCTGCAACGGGCACCAACGGCGGGTTCAGCATCGACCGCATCGCTGTGGGCGATGTGATCCGCGTGATGTATGAAGCCTCGGTGCAAATCGCCCCGACCGAGATCCAAGTACCGGAGACCGGGTTGGTGACTATCCATATGGGGGAGCAAGTGCAAGTTGCCGGGAAGATGGCGGCCGATGTCTCTAAGGACATTCGCGACCTTTTCACCGTCAAGAAACAGATGTACAAGCGCCTCTCGGTGAACGTTCAAGTGCTGGGTCGCACGGTTTCCGTGGGCGGAGAGGTACGGACGACCGGTTCTTTCCCCTTCGAAGGAGGAATGACGGTGCTTAAAGCCATCAATCGTGCCGGTGGTTTCACCGAGTACGCCAATCGTCGCGAGGTTCGCGTCACTCGCGTGAACGGCCAGCAAGTCACCGTGGACTGCAAGGCGGCGATGAAGAAGCCAGAATTAGATATTCCCTTGTATCCGGGAGACCGCATCGAAGTGGTCCGTAGCATCCTCTGATCTGCCAATTCCGGTTCGCCGGTAGGAGACGGTAAGGAGAACCGGGCTTGGGAAATCAGGCTCAAGAAGTCAGGTTGTAACCCTCCTGCGGTGGAGAGCATCCTTTTGTTATGTTCGAGTTCCGCCTCCTTGGCTCTCCGGGCCATTCCTGGAGTAGCGATGTTTTAACCATTGGTCGGGATCCCTCGAATGGTTGGGTGTTGGCCTCCCCGGGAGTATGGGCCCGACACGCCGAGATTCAGCGGGGGACCGATGGGCGCCTGACGATTCGTAGTCTCGGTGACTCGGTGGTGGCCATCAATGGAGTTCCCGTTCGCGAATCCACCTTGCGGTGGGGTGATGCCGTTTCGCTCGGTGCGACCATCGCCCGGTTTCATCTGGCTGCACCCACTCAGCGGGGTTTGTCCGGTTGGGAACGCACCCTGTGGATCACCTTAGGTTTTTGCATGCTGGTTCAAGCAGGACTTCTAGTGTGGTTACAAGGCGGACGCTGACTTCTGGGACTCCGGCTTTAGACACGATCAAACCAAAGCCCAAAACCGCGGGATTCTTGGATTTTCCCTGGTGTTTTGAAAGCCCCGTTGGGGCAGAGGGCGCTGTTTTGGGATGAACTCTGGGTTGGTATGTGTGATCCGGTTGGGGCGCTGAGCTGTTCAACGACAGTTATTTTCCCCCTGCCTGGGAAAAATAATCGTCGCCGTCCAGTGGTTTTCCGTATCAGGACGGGTTTAGCTCGAGGTCAAAGCCAAGTCTCTTAAGTCAGCTCGGATGGACTCATAACTCACGGCGAACTGGGCGGCGGTCGGGTCGGGGGTCTTTCCGTGGCGTTCGCAATATTGGGTGTAGGCACCCGTCCACCAATTGGAATGCTGAGTGTATCCCTCTGAACGCCACCGTTCCCAGTTCATCAGGACCTTGCTCCAGCAAGCGTCCCCGTACGCCACGGCCTCGTGGGGCGAGGGCATGTCGGAGACATACCAGTCCCGGCCGACTCGGGCATGCAGCACTTCATCGGCCCAGTCAAAATCCTGAAAGGTCGCCGCCAGTGGGCTCCCCGCCATGATGGCGGTTTCCCATTCGTGTCGTTTACCGGTCTTGGGCATGAGTCCCTGTTCGATGAAGTAGAGTACGGCATGCCGCTCCTTCGGAGTGAGCTGGGTGTTTAACCCGAGGGACCAAGTGAAATTCACAGCCACCTGCTTGGGCCAATCAATACCGGCGCTGGTGAAGCCCACCTCGCCCATCATCGCATGGCGCGATTCATCCCAGAGTTGGCGGCTCATGTCCCGATAGTAGCCCCAGGGTTTATCCGGTGTTTGTGTGATGATGCTGGCCATCATCTCCGGCACATCGATTTCTCGCAGCCGCTTGTAGTACATCATCAGCACCTTGGCCTCGGCTGGTTGCTTTGGATCGTAAAGAAATACCTCTGCATTGACGCCCATGTTGTAGGGATCAGGGAAGCGTTCATCCCGTTGAGGCCGTGGATCATACTGCCAGGGCTGCGCGGAATGCAGGCGGGCCGGCAAGGCCGCATCCGCACCGGCCGTCGAGGTACCATCTAAACCGCTGGCTGCTGCAATGGCTTGTCTCAGGAGGCTCAATGCGGGCTGCGCGGCCGTCCGTTCGTCGCCGGAGACCAGGCTGGAGATGGCCTTGCGGCCGTATTGATGCAGAGCATCCAGATCTAGTTGGGCGATGCGCAGGAGGCGCACGGTGGGTTGATCGGCCAGGGGGTGGGCATTGGCCGCGTGGTCCGCCATGGTGCACAACAACGCAGGCAAGACGATCTCGTACAATCCGAGGAGCAGCAGGTCGCGAGGGGCCGCCTGCAGTTCATCAAATACTAGGGCCAAGCCTTCGTGTGGGACTTTATCCAAGCCGAGTGGGGGTTCGCGCATTTCACCGACCCGAGCCCGAAGCGCACTGACCTGTTCGGCACAGAGCCACGCCTGATGGCTCCAGGCCATTTTGAGTTCGTAAATCGGCTCAGCGGTAATTCGCGCTGTTAGGATGCCGTGGATGCGGCGCAGGACGTAGTGGTGACGTTTGAGCCGCCGCACACTCTGATCGACGGACAACCCGGGGCGCACAGCGTCAACGAAGGAGCAAAGACCGGCCAAGGGTGGCAGGTTTCGGTGCGTCTGATAGCTGGCTGTGAACGAGCTTTGAGGAAAAAGATCGATGGGCGCATTCATGGCTTTCCTTAGGTTCCAGAGAGGTAAGTCCGGGAGAGAGACCTGGGCAATGACCCGGTTGAATAATCAGATGGATGGGAGCTGGCCTCAGGCCGGATCTGAGGGTTTCCAGTCGATGAGGCGCAGTTGTAGAAAGCGCCGTCCTCCGTAGTCGCCGGCCTCGGGGATGACGGCCAGGTCGAAACGACCCTCGGGAACCGGGCGATCGCCAGCCCCCCACCAGACGGTCTCGACGGGCGTACCTCCGTCGGTCACCCAAAATTTCCAGTGCTGTTCCTTCAGGCGCTGTGGTGGGCGGGCATGGGTCAGGCCCCGGATAGCCAGTTGCACCACCGGGTTGCCCATTCCAAACGGCTCCAAGCGCCGGAGGTCAGCCACTACCGGTAGGCTCAAGGATCGCAGGGCAATGGATGCATCGATGCGGACCTCGGGCTGAAGGTGCTCGGGGCGGAGTCGTTCCCGTGCCAGATCGTTGATGCGCTGGCGGAAGGCCTCCACCCGCGCCGGGTCGATGGAGAGTCCGGCGGCCATGGCATGCCCTCCGTGCTTCTCCAGCAGGTCGGAGCAATCGCGAAGAGCCCCTGCCAGATCGAACCCGGAAACGCTCCGGCCGGATCCGCGCCAGAGGGTCCCATCACCGCCCAGGATGAGGGTCGGGCGGTGGAATTCACGCAGCACCCGGGAAGCGACGATTCCGACCACTCCGATATGCCAGGAGGAATCTCCCTCCACGATGACCAGATCGCGCTGAGGATCGAAGCGGCTCCGTACGCGTTCTCCAGCCTCTTGGGCGATACGTTTCTCGACCTCCTGACGTTCGCGATTCTGCAGGTCGAGCACCTCGGCCAGACTTTGGGCTTCGGACTCACGGTCGCAGAGCAGCAGCCGCAATGCGTCCTCCGCGGTCTCCAAGCGTCCGGCGGCATTGAGACGAGGTCCGAGTTGGAAGCCCACCTCATAGACACCCATCGGGCTGCGTGTCCGGGACACCCGCTTGAGCGCCTGCAATCCCAATCGTGAAGTGCCGTCGAGGCGCTCCAGCCCGGCGTGCACCAGAATGCGATTCTCGCCGATCAACGGAACGAGGTCAGCCACGGTGCCCAGCGCCACGAGGTCGAGCAATGTCTTGAGGTTGTAGGTGTCAAATCCAGCCAGGCCCAATTCGCGTCCGTGTTTAACAAGGGCGTGTGCCAGCTTGAAGGCCAGGCCCGCTGAGCAGAACGGGGCGATGGCCGCCTCCGGGGACCGCAACGGGTTGACCAGGGCCAGAGCCGGTGGCAACGGGTCGCTGAGCTGGTGATGGTCTAGAACCAAGACATCCACTCCGCGACTGTTGAGCCAGCCGATTGCCTCCACGGCAGTTGAGCCACAGTCGACGGCCAGCAGCAGGGAAGTAGGGTGGCGGGCCAGGCAGTTTTCTACGCCGGCCTGGCTCAGTCCATAGCCCTCGTCCCGGCGGTGGGGTAGGTACTGGGAACACTGCCATCCCAGTGTGGTAAAGACCTCTGTCAGGATGGCGGTCGAGGTAACTCCATCCACATCGTAGTCCCCGAAGATCACCAGTGGTTCGTTTCGCTCTCGGGCGAGGAACAGTCGGTCGATCGCTAAACGGATGTCGGGAA
Source organism: Verrucomicrobiota bacterium (assembly GCA_026397755.1). Lineage (GTDB taxonomy): Bacteria > Verrucomicrobiota > Verrucomicrobiia > Limisphaerales > UBA9464 > SXXZ01. Next base: position 625 of record JAPLUF010000324.1, on the reverse strand, counting down.
GGACCATCGGGTCGGACAGGGATTTCAGGCGCGGGTCGAGGAAGGCATCGGCGGCCTCGGTGGTCACGATTCCCCGATTAACCAGGCAGGTGGCTACTAGGCCAGAGAGCCCCCGCTCTCGACGTAGGGCTTCGGTGGATTCTGGAGAAGGGGCCGCCATGACCCAGCGGGAATTCAAGCGAACAAACCCTTCCCGCCCTGGCGATGGAACAGGCCACGGTCCAGCGCTAATGCGCCAAGGACGAAGGCACAGAAGCCTGCCCAATGCCCGATGGAGAGGTTCAAGATGGGAGCCATGTTGGAGTCGCGACCCGAGAGGGTTGACTCAGACTGATAAACGGCATCGATGCAAGTTTCCGACACGGTCCATCTCAAGTACTCGTGGGGGCGCGGGACCGGTCCTGCGCTCGCAGGGAAGCTCAGGCGCGGATGGATCTTTCGCGCAGTGCGCGAGGGGAGGGTTTGATCGCCGGGGTCGTAGCGGGGTCGGTCCCGAATGGCAGTTAGATAGCGGCCAATGTTTTTGGGGTGTTTTCAGGTGAGGTGGGCTTGCGGTAGCGGTTCTGGTGGCGGATCTCTTGAAATTCGCGTCGGTGGCAATTGAGAAGTTGGTAGGGCTTTGGTC
>JAPLUF010000399.1 GCA_026397755.1 Verrucomicrobiota bacterium | reverse complement strand
CTGCGTGGCCCGGGCGTTTGCGCGTGCGCTCGATTCAAAAGCCGCCGTCCACCAGACCTACGACCTTTGTGGTCCCGACCGTCTCAATTTGCCGCAGGTCTTGCAGACCCTCTTGCAGATCACCCGCCGCCGCCGTGTCATCGTAAGAATCCCTCGGGCGCTGGCCTGGTACCCGACTGCTGTATTGGAGTGGGTCTTTCCGCGGGTCCTGCGACGTCCGGCTCCCTTGAGTCGGGATCAGATTCTGATGTTGGAGGAGGACAACGTCGGGAACCCCGAGGCGGCTGAGCGTGATTTCAAAATCTCATCGATTTCCTTTGCGAAAGGAGTCGGAGACTTTCTGCGCTGAGGGCCTTCCGGCAGTCTCTGAAAGGGTTGGCTGAGGTGTTTCAAACACCGATGAGTTCGGCGACTTTTGCCGAAACGTCGCCGCTCTTCATGAGCGATTCTCCGACGAGGATGGCATGGCAGCCGGCCTTTCGGAGGCGATCGACATCCGCTCGTTGGTGAATCCCACTTTCTCCCACGAGAAGACGTCGAGTGGAGTCGGAGGCGGCGAAGAGTTTCTTGGCCAGAGTTTCGGTGGTCGCGAGATTCACTTGGAAGGTCTTGAGATCCCGATTGTTGACCCCTACGAGTCGGGCTCCGCAACGCAGCGCTCGCTCGAGTTCCGTCTCGTCATGAACTTCGACCAGAGCGGCCAGTCCGGCCGCATCGGCCAGACTGTGGAAGTGCGACAACTGATCATCCGAGAGGATGGAAACAATGAGCAGGATCGCATCGGCTCCCCATTCAATGGCTTCAAGAATTTGCCGCTCATCGATAATGAAGTCCTTGCGAAGCAGCGGCAGTCCGACGGCCTCTCGGATGGCCTTGAGATACTTGAGCGATCCTTGGAAGAACTGCTCGTCGGTGAGCACCGACAGACAGCTCGCTCCGGCTGCCTCATATTCTTTAGCGATCCGGACCGGGTCAAAATTTGGGCAAATCACACCCAGGCTGGGTGAGGCCTTTTTGACCTCTGCGATCAAAGCGATGTCTCCCTGACGTGGGGCGGCTAGAGCCGCCGTGAAGTCCCGGATCCCCGAGCCACGCTGCTGGATGGCCTGTCGAAGCTGAGAGGCAGCCACCGGTCCCGGAGTCAGCAAGCCAACCTCTAAACGCTTCTGCGCGACAATGGTGTCGAGAATACTCATCGATTTGGAAACGGTACCGGGGTTGGTGTGCTTGAATCACGCCTGAAGATCATCGGAGTCGTGCGTGCGATGGATTGGGCCCAGGGGCGGCTTGGGGTCTTGGGATTACGGGCCTTGGAGTGCTCGAAGGGTCCAATCGGCTCGGTCCGCCGGATTGGCCCAGTGGCGCATGTCCTGAATACGGCGGCGATCGAAGTTTTCAACATGCCCATCCACCATCCCGGTCACCGATCGCAGGTTGTAGCGCGGGTGCACATAACCCCACGCCTCAGGGCCATCGTCTGAATTCCAATCCACGGCCCAGCGACGCGCATTGAGGTAGGGCGGTTTCACGACGTAATATCCAGGCACGATCCGGCCTTCGAAGGGGCCGCGGGCGGAGGTGAAAACCAAGAGCTCTGACGGACGGGCGACCTCAGCGGTCTTGAGAACACAAAATCGCCCGAACCGATCAAAGGCCCGCTCCGTGGGCGGCAGTTCGACGTCATCACCGCCGACGAAGACGGAATTAATGCCCTGAGAGGGAAACACCGAAGCGGCATAGACTCCGAGGTCGGGGTCTTCCATGCGGCGGAAGATCTCCAACGTGCGCCGGTTTTCGTTCAGGTACATTATATCAAAACTTTTCCCCAGGTAGGGGGCGATTCGCCACGGGTATCGAGCGTTGATGGGATGATTGACCGGGTGTCCCTGAAAGTCGTTGGCGTTCAGCCCATAGCGGTAGCCGGGAAGCACTGAGTCGGAGTTGTCTTCGGCGTAGAGTCTCCAAGCAATGAGCAACTGACGCGACCCGGACATTTCATTGACCTGTGAAGCGCGATAGCGGGCCTTGCCCAGCGCCGGCAGCAGCATGGCCGCCAAGAGCGCGATAATGCCGATGACCACCAGCAGTTCGATGAGGGTGAAGGCGTGGAACCTCTTTCCCTGAGGAACAGAGGCGGACCGGAAGTAGGATGGCGGAACGATGCACATCGACTGCGGGACCGGACACTAACCTCGAAATCCGCGGCGTCCAAGACCACAGGTGGCATACGGCGGAGTTGGATCGTTGTGATGGGCTCAGGTCGCGCCCTTGACCTCTTGCCACCAACGCGCTTCCGATCGAAGCTCATCCCAGCACCGAATCAAGTGCTGCACAGAAAATATGAAAACCACCGTTATTCTTGCCCTGATTGTCGCCGCCTGCTCCATGGTCAGCCTTCGCGCTGCAGACAAACCCAAAGCCAAGGCCTATCCGTTGGACAAGTGCCTGGTGTCCGACGAGAAGTTTGAAGGATCCGGCATGGAAGCCTACGAGTTTGTCCATGAAGGCCAAACCATCAAACTCTGCTGCAAAAGCTGCCTGAAAGATTTTAAGAAGGACTCGGCCACCTACCTGAAGAAATTACCGAAGGCGAAGGGGCCGAAGACCGCTCAATGATTCCAAGCAGAGACGGGGTGCGAGGTAGTTCCCACTGTTTGCCGGGGTGGAATGTCAAAAGACTCAGGGAACAGTTGGTGATCCCGTCGATTTCGGACTGCGATTCGGGTTCCGAATCAGTGGAAGGGCTCACGGTGCTACCTGAGGTCCTGCCTCAGGACTGTTGTCGCGGTCGGGCTCAGACCCCTTGGGGAATGAGTTGTTTGGTCTGGAGTCGGGGTTCGGTGTTTCAGTGGGAATTTGAAGAGCCTTTGTCGGATCCTCGCCGTGGACCGTGGCTAGATCGGCGAATACCCAGCAGTGACGTGGGTGCCCAAGAATGGGTGGACCAGTGGGTGGGCCATTGGGTCGAGGGTATAAAGAATCCGGTCAGGCGGGTTTCAGTGTCGGTGAGTGGAACTCCCTTCCAGCAAGCCGTTTGGCGGGCGCTCCTTGAGGTTCCCCGCGGCTCACTGACTTCATACGGTCGATTGGCAACGGCCGTCGGCGCTCCGGGAGCAGCTCGGGCGGTGGGAGCCGCCTGTCGCGCCAATGGGGTGGCTCTTCTGGTTCCGTGCCACCGAGTCATTCGAGAATCGGGGGAATTGAGCGGCTACCGTTGGGGAATGGATCGTAAGTTACGCCTTTTGGCCGGGGAATTGGGCGGATAAGAGTTGTAGTGAATTCTCGAATTCTCAGATGCGTTTTTTTAAGACGCTCCCCCGTGGGATCGTGATCTGTGAGAGTGAAACCCATTGAAAACAAGGGGTCTTTTGAGCGACTCCTTGACTCATCCCTTGCCAATCCTCGCGATGGTGTGCCATTTACCGCATCGATGAAGTCTGCATCGCCTGTTGTCTGGGTCCTTTTGGCTACGCTGGGTCTGGGTTGCGCTAGTTCCCAAAACACCAATCTGACCTCGCGCTCGGCCGCCCCGTCACCCGAAGCCAACTATTTGTTCGAGACCACGTTTCGGACGCATCGTCGTGGGGTGCAACCCGAGAATGTGAAGGCCTGGGTCGTGATGGGGTTGAACTTGTACCCCATGCAGCCCGTCCCCAATACGGAGAACCGCTTCGAGGCCTTGCTGCCGCTGCCTACGGACCGTTCTGTCTTGCGGTACCGGTACAAATTCCAGTTCACCTATCCCGGGGTGCTGGACAACAATATTAACAGTACCATGTCGCCGGAGTATGAACTTCAGGTCAAGTCGGGCGCCCCTCGCAACTAATCCTGTGTTTCGGTCGGGCATGGAGACATCGTCCAATCCTAGACCATTGATTCTGAGCTTCCGACTCTCCGCTATCAGGTCGGTTTTCAGGAGTGGATCAGAGCGAGAGTTCTAATTGGTCATCTTCGCTGAGCGCGTAGGCTTGCATCCCTTGGCGACGTAAGTGTCGGGCAAAATCGGCAGCGAAGCCGTGGAGTGTGAAGACCCGCTGTGGGCGTACTTCTTTGACGAATCTTACGAGGTCCGGGAAGTCGGCATGGTCGCTGAGGGGAAATCGTTGGTGGTTTTCGTCCGTCGCTGGCCAACGGCGGTCCAATGCCCAACCACTGAGCGATGCGATTCGGAGGGGACCCACCCCGGGTTGGGCTGAGAGCAGCGGTCGAGCAGTCGGCGTGATAATTACGTGGCCACGTGCGGTCTCAGGATCCAGCAGCGTCCAGCGGGGGAACTGATATCCCAGGTCTGCATAGATTTCTGTCAGTCGGGCTGAGCTGGCGTGCAGTTGGATGGGGAGGTTGGCTTTGAGAAGGGAAATCAGGATCTCTTGTGCCTTGCCCAGAGAGTAGCTGATGAGCACCGGGGTGATTCCGGCATCCAGCGAGGTTCTGCAGAAATGAAGCACTGACGCCAGCACCTCCTCCGTCGGCGGAAAGATGTACCGGGGGCGCCCGTAGGTGGTTTCCATCACTAAGGTGCGGGCATGCACCGGTTCGCAGCGTTCGGAGCTCCGGCCCTCCCGGAGTTTAAAATCCCCGGTGTAGAGCAGGGAATCCCCATTGACCTCCAGGCGGGCCATGGCACTGCCCAAGACATGCCCCGCCGGATGCAAGCTCAGGCTGAACGGCGTCTGGGTCGTCGATGACTCCAGATCGGACTGATGGAGACACTCGTTGAATTCTAGCACCCGCTCCGCTCGGGTTCCGGAAATTCGTGATCGCATCAGCCGGCGCGTGGGCTCGGTGAGGATGACTGCGGAATGTCGAGCCGTGTGATCTGAGTGGGCATGGCTAACCACAACCCACTCGCCCGTCCGGACCGGATGATGGGGATCCATCCATAGTCCGAGTTGGGGAAAATGAAGGCCACCATTCCGGTATTGGAAATCCAATTCTGAAGCCACGGGAGAGCCCGCCATGTCTAGGAGACTCCCCCGGTACCCTTCACATCGAGGCAGAGGAGTTCGCCCTTCCAGTTTCTAATGTACAAGCGTCCGTTGAGGAGCACGGGTGTCGACCAGACTTTGCCTCGCGCGACCTGGGCGCAGACGATCTCGTGGTACCCGTGGGATCGGCCTTAACGCTGATCAATTCGCCTTTGCCCGTGACCCAGATCAGCTTGTCGTCAGCGGCGGTCAGCACGCCGGTTTCAGCCGTCGGGGATTCCCAGACGACCTTGCCAGTCGTGGCTTCGAGGCACTTGAGCCGCGCATTGGCGTCCCCGCCATCGCCATCAATGCCATAGACGTGGCCTCGGACCCCAATGGGTGCCTGCATGTGCGATCGGAGGGCCTGATTCTTCCATAGTTCCTTGGCTCCAGATCCGGTGAATTGGAGTCCGCAGGCTCCTGTTCCATAGCCAGACGTGAGGATCATGGTGTCGCCGATCACCACGGGGTCTGCAGCGTTGACGTCGTAGCGGGTTTTCCAAGAGTGACGCCAGAATTCTCGGCCGCTCACCGGGTCTACCACGATCACATGGCGAAGCCCAAAAATTGCCAAAGCCGGCTTTCCATCGAGGGAAAAGGGAACTGGAGTGCCATAGCCGGCCGATCCTTTTCCGCTCGTCCAAGCCTCCTTGCCGGTTGCCTTATCCAGCGCCAATCCGGCATCACCGGCATTGTACACCACTCGATCTCCGGCGATGTGCGGTGCCCCGGCGAATCCCCATTCGGGGACCTTCAAGCCGAGTTCCGATGCGAGATTCCGGGACCAGATGACTTTGCCTGACGACGCCTCGAGGCAGAGAGCCGTACCTGCTTTTGAAAGCGTGTAAACTCGGCCACCATCGACAGTGGGCGTTCCAGAAGTTCCGCCCTCGTAATAGTGATCCGCGAGTTTCTCGGGATAGCTGTGGCGCCAAAGCTCTTTGCCGCTACTGGCTTCCAGCGCCACGACACTGTCGATGCCACCGTCTTTCAGGCCATTGTGTCCCAAGGTGAAGAGTCTGCCTTCGACGAGGCTCATGGATGAGAATCCGGCTCCGACAGAGGCCTTCCAAATAGGGCGGGGTTGACCTCCTGGCCAATTGCCCAGCCAACCACTCTCTGCGGAGAGGCCGGTTCCATCGGTGCCGCGGAAGCGGGGCCAATCGGCGGCGGACACAGGGGAAGTGCAGAGGGCCGTGACCACAGCAAGCCCACACAGATAGGAACGCTTCATGACGCCGACGTTAGGCGGAGGGCAGGGATCGTCAATCCGCCTCATGAGGATTGCACGTCCTGAAAACTCTACCGTTCGTCCAACGGATCACCCTAGATTTGTGCATTCTGTGAATTCCTGTCGGACTGCAAGCAGTTGGCGTCGTGTGCTGGAGGCGGTCAGCCGTTTCTAATAATTGATCTCAAGGATGTTCTCGGTGCGATCCGGCAGGAGTCGGCTCAGCTGAGAAAATTTTTCAGAAGTGAGGGTACTTGGTGAATTTTCTTCTATTCGTTTAAAAATGATTATTAAAATAACAAAAAATCGTTGTTTGATTTTTTTTGATTGACCATTAACCACGTAGGAGGCCAATTGTAGGAATGAGTATTGCGAAGGGTAATCATCGGGTTTTGTTGGTCGAGGCGGATGATTCAATCCAGAGGATTGTTGCCTATCATCTTAAAAAAGCGGGCTTCGAGGTGGAGTTTGCCGAGACGGGTGAGGCTGCGATCGCCCAGAGTCAGAATCCTCCGGTTTGCGCGGTGATTGATCTGATGATTCCCGGCACCAGTGGACTGTCCGTCATGAAGCACTTCCGTGAACACCTCTCGCAAGTTCCGGTGATAGCCATGGCGGGGCGCGGTGACACCAGCGACGGGTTAACGGCGATCCGGTCCGGCGCTTTCGACTACGTGACAAAGCCTCTGGATGTGGGTGCATTCGTGGCCACTGTTTCTGCTGCGGTGCGAACCGGGCAGTCCCTCAGTCAGCCCGTCAGCCAGTTCCCGGGGCTTCGAGATACTCAATGGATTGGGCAATCGTCCTCGGCTCGCATCTTGCGGGAAACCGCTTCGGCGCTTGGGGCGACACAAGCCGACGTTTTAATCACCGGGCCCGAGGGCAGCGGCAAACGCCTCTTTGCACGCATGCTGCACCATGTCAGTGCTCGTTCCCGAGGTCCGTTGATTCCGGTCCATTGTGCCTCGATACCGGGTGACCTTTTGGAGGAGGAACTGTTTGGTAAATTATCCGGGTCTACTTCGGGTAGCGTCGAAGAAGTTCGCAGGACCGGGCGAGTCCAAATGGCCGAAGGTGGAACTCTGATTTTGTTGGATGTGGGGGAAACGCCGCTGGCCCAGCAGGCGTTAATTTTGGAACTCCTGCAGAACCGCTGGATACACCGTCGCGATACGGGCACTTCGGTCCCGGTGAATATCCGGGTGATCGCCACCAGTCGCACCGATTTGCGAGCCAAAGTGGAAGCCAATGAATTTCGTGAGGACCTCTTCTATCGGCTCAATGCACTGACGGTTGAAATACCTTCGCTTCGGGAGCGTGTCGTTGACCTGCCTCTGCTCTCCGGAATCTTCCTTCAGCGCCTGTCGATGGTCCGCTCCGGAGGGATTCCCCAGATTTCGAGTGCCGCTTCGGGCATCCTCAAAAATTATTCTTGGCCCGGAAATATCCGTGAGTTGGAGGCTGTGCTGGATTGGGCCTACTTTAGTTGCGTGGGTGGTGAGATTCGTGTGGCCGACCTGCCGCCACGCCTGCTCCATCAGAGTGATCCCACTCAAATTCATCAGGGCGGTTTGGCGGTGCCTTATGTGGGAGGTATGTCCATGGAGGCCGTAGAAAAATTGGCCGTCCAGCAGACCCTCGATTTGTGCCGGGGCAACAAGGCTGCAGCCGCTCGAATTTTGGATGTCACCGAGAAGACCATCTATAACAAGTTGGCCCGATTGGGTTTGAAGGATAGTGCTTCAGATATTCCGACCCCAGGCCGCAAGCGGGGTCGCAAGCCGAAAATTAAGACGGCCATTTAGACGGCCTGAATGGCGGACGATTCGTCCGGTTTCCTGTCTGGTTTCCTGTTGGGTTTCTAGACCATTTGCGCTGCGGTTATTTCGTCCATCATTCCGCCGCGGGACATTGTGTCGGGGTTCGCCTTGCCGAAGGTCTTTCCGTCATCCTTCTGTAACCGGTTGGGTCTGTATTGGCGCAAGTTCCCCAAAATAAAACAGCCCTTTGGGCGCGATGGCTCCAAAGGGCTGTTGAGTTTTGTGCCTCAGAGAGGCTTTGAAGAATTCAGATTGTGTTCCGGATCAGACCAACATCTTGAACCACTTAGCGTCACCCGGCACGGCCACCGGATAGAACCCGTTGGCGTCAGCCTTAGACTTGCACTCGGAGTCCCAACGAAGGTTCTCGAAGTCGTTCGGGGCTAAAATTACGTTAGAATTGAGAGCCTGCTCCCAAGTGATGGTCTTGCCAGTGTAGGTCGACATCCGCCCCATGATCGAGGTCAGCGATGACTTCGCGCCGTTGAAGGCCTCGTTGTACTCGGTGTTCTTGCGGATCGCGGCAAACAGGTCGTCATGTTCCTGCTGGTACGCATCCACCTGCTTCTCGCCCCGGTACCGCCACGCATTGCCGCCACCGGAGGGGGTGATGGTGTGCCCGCTGACATTGCAGGAGCCCTTGGAGCCGACACACTGCTCTGAAACATTGCTGTCGGCGCCGCGGATATGACGGCATTGGCTCAGGAGCGTGGTGCCATCGGCATAGGTGTATTCGAGGGCGTGGTGGTCGAAGATTTCGCCGTATTCTTTCTGGGTGCGGACTTGGCGACCGCCCATGCCATGAGCCTTAACCGGGTAGGCGTTCTTCACCCAATTGGCGACGTCCAAGTTGTGGATGTGCTGCTCGGTGATGTGATCGCCGCACAGCCAATTGAAGTAGTACCAATTGCGCATTTGGAACTCGAGTTCTGTTTGCCCTTCCTTGCGCGGGTTGACCCAAACTCCACCGTCGTTCCAGTAGGCACGGACCAGGTAGATGTCGCCGAGAGCGCCATCGTGCAGGCGCTTCATGGTCTCCAAGTAGCCAGGTTGGTGATGACGCTGCAGGCCGACGCCGACCTTCAGGTTCTTTTTCTTGGCTTCCTCGGCTGCGGCGAGAACTCGGCGGACACCAGGACCATCGACGGCCACGGGTTTCTCCATGAACACGTTTTTACCTTGGCGGACAGCCTCTTCGAAATGCTGAGGGCGAAATCCCGGGGGCGTTGCCAGAACGACCACATCGGCCAGCGCGATGGCCTTCTTGTAACCATCGAGACCCACAAACTGCCGGTCGGCCGGCACGTCCACCTTGGCGCCCTGGGAGGACTTCAGGCTGTTGAGGGCACCGGTCAGGCGATCCTGGAAGGCATCGGCCATGGCCACGAGCTTGACGCCCGGGACATTGAGGGCCTGGTTGGCTGCGCCGGAACCACGGCCGCCGCAACCGACGAGGGCAATCTTGATCTCGTCGCTGGCGGCACCGAACGCCAGGCGCTCGATGGCCAGGCTGCCGATCATGGCTCCGCCGAGGGCGGTGCTGGAGGTGGAGAGGAAACCGCGCCGGGTCAGGACCGAAGCGCTGGCTGCAGGAATGATTTGGCTCATGTCATTGGAACGTTGAAAGGACTCCCGGCGCCTCCGCTCCTTCGGCCATTCATGGCTTTGGATTCGGGCGGAGGCAGGATGGGAAGTCACGGGTGAATCTGTTAAAAAGCTACCTCCCGTTCTGGGGTGGGATCAACCGGAAGTTTGCGTCGGATCCAGCGCTGCATCGGTTCGATTTTTTCGACGACGGAGAATTCCCAGGATGTCGGAGGCCTCCCGAATTCTCAGGAGTGTCGCTGCCAAAAAATATCCTATTGAGGCCAGAGCAATAGGGACGAACGTGGCGCCCACCCGGGCAGGAAGCCCTGCCTGTCCGATCCAGTGGTTCCAAACCCAAAAGGATGCCAGGGCTATGACGGCGGCCACCAAGCCGGCCAGGCTCATTCGCAGTACTGGTGCGAATAGGGTCGGTAGGTCGAACTTCGGCTGCTTCCGCTTGAGAGCGTAGAAGAGAAGGAAGCACTGCATCGTTGCACTGGTCGAGTTGGCGATGGCCAGGCCCGCCTTCGGCATGAGGCTGATGGAGACGAAGGCGGCGATAAAATTAGCCGCGATGGCCGCCAGGCTAATGCGCATCGGAGTTTTGGTGTCTCCGAGGGCATAAAAAGCCCGGGCCAACACATTGTTTAGGGAAAACGCCATGAGGCTGGGGCTAAGGCAGAGCATCATCAGCGTCACTTGCGTGGTGGATGCGGCCTGAAACTGACCTCGCTCAAAGAGCAGTCGTACGATCGGTTCGGAGAGGGTCAACAGGAGCACGAGCGGCAACAGGGTCAGAAAGATGAGTTGCTGCAGCCCCTCGGTCAGGGTGCTGCGGAACTCAGGGAATTTCTTATCTACCGCCAGCGTGCTGAGTTCGGTGAGCAGCACCGTCGCTAGCGAAATACCCACGACTCCCTGGGGCAATTCCATCAGGCGCACGGCATAATTGTAGGATGAG
>JAPLUF010000356.1 GCA_026397755.1 Verrucomicrobiota bacterium | reverse complement strand
GTTTTAGTTCTGCAGTGTAGAGGTGGACCAAAGTGCGCATGAAGCGCTCATTTTCCTGCTCGAGCATCTCGAGTTCAATGGTAACGCCAGTGATGTCAGCCAGCCTCAACTGAGCTTCAAGCCGCGTAATGACCACCGAGAGACTCTCGTCGCCCACCCTCTGGATGGATACTCTGAGGGCGTTGACGCGGAGGGCCGCAGCCTGCCATCGATCCCGGCTAATCGAAGAACGCACGAAGGTGACGGACTCGCTAATGGCACGCGAGAAGCCCGTCGACAACTCGAAGTAGGCCTTGTCATCGAGGCACAGGCGCTGCTGAGCCTTGAAGAGGGTCGACTCCTTGCTACTGACCTCCTTCAGGGCGGCCTCGATGGCGTCGCCCAGGTCTTTCCGCTCCAAGGGTTTGCGCAAAAAACGAGTAACCTTGAGCGCGGCTGCCTTAGCAACGTTGTCCTTGAACGCATTGGCCGAGATCATGACCACCGGGATATTAGAAAAGCGTGGAAGGTCGCGAAGGCGGGCAATGAACTCCAAACCATCCATGTTAGGCATCAACACGTCACAGACAATGATGTCCGGGTACGGGGGCTTCTCCATCATGCTCAACGCCGCCTGACCGTCTTCGGCCTCGGTGATGGACACTTTAAGTTCTTTGGGCAGCAGGGCCCGTATGAAACGACGGCTGGTCTGGTCATCTTCAACCAACAGCATTCGGGTCGAAGATTCGCCCGTGTGGGCCTCCATCATTTCTTCGACCTGGGGACGGGCCAGTTTGCGTCCCAAGGAATCGAGCATGATCTGCACCCCATCCACTTCTTCCTTGGATAGCGCCAAACCGACTTCCAACTGAGCCCCTCCCGTGAGTGTGGTGGTCACCCGCTCACCTGCCTTGTCGATCATCGACCGCAATCCATCGAGAATCCCCAGCGGTTTTGGTTCAGTTTTAGCAATCTCCTTCTCCTCCAAATCGCGGATCTTTCCCTGGAGAAAAACAGCTCGATCTTGGATGCGTTCGTTCTGGGACTCGAGATCCTTGCATTTTTTCTCAGCAGTCGCTAAGGCCCGAGAGGCCTCTTCCAGCGCCTTGCTTTGGGACTCTTCAAACTCTTGGGCAGGCTCTTTCTCAAAGTCGGCCAAGGCCGTTCGGGTCAGGGAACCCAAAGCGCCCATCGACGCTGCGGCAACGGCCGCAATCCACCAGCTAGAATACTTACCGATCCCCTCTCCCAACAGCCCTCGAACTGAGACTATTAGAACAGGTGCGATTGCGGCGGAGACGGTCAGTATCAGGATACGATTGTGAACGGTTTGGATCTGCATGGCGCGTAAAAGCCGTGATCGCGAGTCGCCCATGAAAAAGAGTCCTCGGACCTGACCATTCTTGTTTATCGCCCATTGCCGGAACAAACTTTAGATCTTGTCTACGAATCAGGAAGAAACGCTGGGTTCTCATAGAGTCCCTGGGCCATGAATTAGAACCCATCCAAACACAGTGACATCAGCCTGAGCCCCACGGGCGTCGAGCTCAGCCCTGTCGAGAGTCGACCGGGGTGTTGTGAGAGATTTCTCCCACCACCCACCCACTCCAGAGCCACCAACTAGGTCGCTTCCCCCGATGGACCCAAGCCCAGCACGATGGCCATAAAAGGGATACGGTCAGCGCTCCAACGAGCAGGCCAGCCCATACGTCTGAAGCCCGATGGGCGCCCAGATGGAACCGGGACCATGCCACGGCGAGTGCGAAGACCAGTCCCAGCCCTCCAGCACGAGCGCCCCAGACAAAGGCCATAAAACCAAAACCTGCCGCTATGGAAGCATGCCCGGAGGGAAACGATGCGTAGGCATGGCGCCCGATAATCCAACGTCCATCCTTGCGTGGACCGAACCACCCCTGCTCCACCGACACCTCCGGTCGGGTCCTGCCGATGATCGACCGCAGTCCGGTCCCTGCGACGCCCGACACGATGCCGGCCAGCAACATCGCCACCAGGACTCTGGCAGCCCTGCGTTGCGAGCTACGTTTCAACCACACACCCAATCCCACCACCGCGGGGATCAGAACAAATCCATTGGCCGAACCGCTGATGGTCATCGCCAAGAGATTCCAACCCTTCCCGCTCAAGGCTAGCCGTTGCGATCGCAACCAGTCATCGGTCCAAAACAATAGGCCCAGGAGCGGCAAACCGATCAATGCCCAGCCAAGAAGCCAATACCCGACAGGATGCAGGTGTCCGGCAGCGGCCCTTGCAACGAAGTCGGCCGTTTTACTCTGACGCGGGGCGAATGGGTGCGTTAAAGGCACCCGGCAAGACTGACAAAACCACCTCGGACTGGAACGCAACAATCCTGAAACATCCACCGTCCCCGTCTGGCTGGCCCTTGAAGCAGTGGATTAACTCTCAGCTAACCCGATCTCAACTCCTAACACCCTTCAGCTTTCCGCTGACCCTCGAATTTGCCAGCCTCGGAAACGATGGAAGGCTCAATCGGGTCCCCGAGAGAACACGGTCAACTGCCCGCTTGGAGCTGGGTGGTCCTGATCGCGGTGGCTCTGAGCTGTTTCGGCGCCGGATCTTGGTCGTTGCCTCTGATGGACCGGGATGAACCTCGTTTTGCAGAAGCCTCCCGGGAGATGCTCGAAACCGGCAACTGGGTGGTGCCCCATTTGAATGGCGAGTACCGCTTCGACAAACCACCCCTGATCTACTGGCTCCAGGCTGGAAGCATCTCTCTTTTAGGGGCCTGCGAAATGGCGGTACGACTGCCCTCCATCCTCTGTGCCACACTGACCACCGGTTTGCTCGCCCTCTGGGGAAGACGCCTCGCCGGAGACGGTGCCGGAATGATGGCCGGCATTCTTTGGGTCACCTGCCCCCAAGCCTTTGTCCATGCCCACCTCGCCGTCGCCGACATGGCTATGGTGTTTTTCTTCACCCTGTCGAGCTGGTCCGGGTGGGAACTGCATCAGGCCCGCGGTCGGAGACGAGCCATTGCCGGATGGTTCTGGGTTTTCTTCACCTCATTGGCCCTAGGATTTCTCGCCAAGGGGCCCGTGGCTTGGCTGGCGGGCCTGCCGGCCATTCTCTTGGCCTGTGGACGACTGTCCTCCCCATTCGATCCCGCCAGTCCTTGGCGGCAACCCAAACTCTGGTGGTTTGGCGGAGTGCTGACCCTGGGGCTTGTGGCCATTTGGGGCATTCCAGCCCTGTTGGCGACTCGGGGCGAATATTTCCAGGTGGGCATCGGCAAGCACGTCGTTGCTCGATCTGTCGGGGTATTAGAAGGTCATGGGCTGAAGGGGTTGCTCGGCTATCTGTGCAGTTTGCCCTTCTACGGGCTGACGTTGCTGGTGGGATTTCTTCCCTGGTCTCCTTGGCTGGTAACGTTGGTTTGGCGCACTCGAACGGCCGCTCCCCTATCACCCATCGACCGATACCTCTTGGCGGGCATCGCCGGAGTGTTTGTGGTCTTCACCCTAATCCGTACCAAGCTCCCGCATTATACCCTGCCGGCTTTTCCTCTCATCGCGCTCTGGTTGGGCAAGGCCATTGCTAGCAGTCCACCGGCTTGGCGACTATTCCGGAGGCTGACAGTCGGCACCTTGGCCATCCTGCTGCTGCTGGCCTTACCGGGCCTGGGACTGTTTTCCCGCCTGCTGCCGGTGCCTCGCCTCGCCGAAGAATGCCGGCGCTGGATCAACCCCAAGACCGAACTGGCGACCCTGGAATTCCAGGAACCCAGCCTCTACTGGTACCTGCGACCCAAGGGTGGGCCCTGGATCCAGCACATGAAAGACGAGGCGGCCGCACGGGAGTTTCTGGCCCAACCCGGATCCCGACTTTGTGTTCTGCCCGACGGAGAGTCCTTCGGTCACCTGAGCGCACGGTTTCCCGAGCTGCGCACAATCCGTGTGTGGGGCTTCAACCCGGCCAATGGCAGGGGCATCGAATTGAGAGCATTGATTCGGGAGACCCCTTAAGCAGGACTGAAAGCCGGCGAGCGAATCGGGAAGTGGAGCTCGGAGGAAGAATGGACGATTGCTAATTTTGATGATCGGACACTTGAAGG
>JAPLUF010000130.1 GCA_026397755.1 Verrucomicrobiota bacterium | reverse complement strand
GCAGCTCATTGATGCCCGTCAGGATCGCAACCGGCCCGGGAATTGGACGGAAGCCTCCGCGTTTCAGGGCAGCCGGGCGGTCTTGAGTTTCACGGATGTTTGGAAGTACTTCCAGGATGGAGCGCCCGCCGGCGGCACCAACTGGGTGACTGCCAGTTTCAACGATTCAACGTGGTCCAGTGGTGGCGGGCTTCTCTTTGTGGAATCGGCCGCTCTGGCGACAAACAAAACCACGGTACTGACGCTAGGGCAGTCTGCTTACTACTTCCGCCGAAAGGTCACGATCCCAACCCTCACGGCGGGCGTGTCGGTCCGATTCCGGGTGATGCTGGACGATGGATATGTGCTGTGGGTGAATGGACGGAAAGCGCATTTCCTCGGCATGGACGATGTCGTGGTGACCCATGATACGTTCGCCAACCGCACCGTCAGCGATGCGGCCATTGAGGGCCCGTTCACTCTGCCCGCCGAGTTTCTCATCCCCGGCGAGAACACCTTCGCGGTCGAGGTGCATCAGGCCAACCTCTCGAGCTCGGACATCGTGTTTGGGTTGGAGATGACGTTGGAAGGTGGCGTATCTCTGTCAGCCACCCCGGGTGCGGCCAACACAGTTTCCGCGGTCTTGCCCGAGTTTCCGACGCTGCGCATCAACGAGGTGTTGCCGCGCTCTGTGCTGGGTCTTCGAGACTTGAGCGGTACCGCCGAGCCGTGGCTGGAGTTGATTAATACGGGCGATGCACCGGTGTCTTTGGAGGGGCTTTTCCTGACGGACATGCTCGCCGGATCCATCCCTTGGGGCTTCCCGCCTGCGACCTCGATTCCGCCAGGCGGATTCCGCGTCGTCTTTGTCGATGGCGACACGCTGCAGAACACGACCACCGAATGGCACACCTCCTTCCGATTGCCGTCCACGACGGGGACTCCGTTCCAGATCCTGCTGGGTCGCACTGTCGGAGGTGGTCCACAGGCCGTGGATGTCTTCCGGGGCACGGTGGATGCCGCCAACGACCGTTCCTGGGCGCTTCAAATTGACGGCGATCCGGCGACAGGTTCGTTGGGAACCCCGACTCCGGGAGCGGCCAATCGGGCGGTATCGGCTCCACGCCTAGAGCTCTCGGGGTTCTTGGCGGATGGTACTCTGAAACTGGTGTTGCGTGGGTCTTTGGGTCATCGCTATCGCTTGGAGCGAGGCGGGGTTCTGGGGACATGGAGCCCCATCCAGGAAGTGAGTGTCGGTGCCGACAGCACGCTGCTGAGCGATCCGGGGTCTGAAGACAGCGCGAGTCGCTTCTACCGGGTCGTGGACATCACTTCGCCATGAGCGCCTCTTACCATAAACTGCCTTCTCAATCACGGGTTTGAGGTGCCTGTGTGAATCTCTAATATCATGCGCTTTCAACAAGCCGGTGGGTGGGTTTGCTGGTGGGTCTGGTTCGTGGCGGCTTTGGCTGTTTCGGGCTCCGACCGCGGATCCCCCACGCTAATCTCCGAGGTGATCTTCGCGCCGGAGGCCCGGCACAATCATGCTTCCTGTGTGGTCGAGGCTCCCGACGGAACGTTGTTGGTGGCGTGGTTCAACGGGTCCGGCGAGCGTCAGGCCGATGATGTGAAGCTTCAGGCCTCGCGTCGTCGGCTGGGATCTCGTTCATGGGAACCCCGCTTCACCCTCTGGGACACACCGGGATTCCCGGACTGCAATCCCTCGCTTCATGTGGATGCGCAGGGTCGCTTGTGGCTCTTCCATGCCGTGATTCTGGCCAACACTTGGGAATCGACGTTGTTGCAGGCGCGGGTGAGTTCCCGGTGGCGGACTCGCGGTCCGGTGCGTTGGGACGGCATGGAGTCGGTCTTGTTGGCCCCGGGCGAAGAATTTCTCAAAGTCCTCAATGCCCATCTGCCCCGGTTGCAACAGGAGCGCTCACGACCGGATCTGACTTCCAGGCAGCGCCAGGAAGTGTCGGAATTCATTGAAGGAATCCACCTGGGTGCCACCAATCGGCTCTATCGTCGACTGGGTTGGATGCCGCGGGCTCACCTCACCACAATCGGCGAGCGTTGGATGTTGCCCCTTTACCATGATGGTTACTCCGTTTCGATGGTGGCTCTCTCGGAGGATCAGGGACGGTCTTGGCGGCCGTCCGCGCCCATCGTGGGATTGGGGAATGTTCAGCCCAGTCTGACCGTTCGCCGGGATGGTTCGGTGGTGGCCTGGATGCGAGACAATGGTCCGCCACCCCACCGACTGCTTCGCGCCGAATCGCGAGACCGAGGTGAAACCTGGACGCCGGCGGTCGACTCGGAGATCCCGAATCCGGGATCCGGTGCTGAAGTGCGTGTGTTGCGGTCTGGTGAATGGATCTTTATCGGGAACGACTTGGAAAATGGGCGTCATTCATTGGCCGTTTGGATGAGCGGAGACGAAGGGGAGACGTGGGCCCTCCGCAGACGGTTGGCCGAGGCGCAAGCGGGGCAGGGATCGTTTTCTTATCCGTCCCTCCTCGAGGCGCGCGATGGATGGTTTCACGCAACCTGGAGCGAGGCGATCGGCGGTCGGGAAACCATCCGTCATGCGCGCTTTAATCGGGCTTGGATTCGGTCCGCTGGGTCGGATCCGTAGGGATTCGGTCTGCCGGAGTTGGAAAACACAGTCTTGGATAAGGGATTGTTGCCTCCTCCGGTTCGCTCTTGTGTTTGCAGCCTTGATCTCAATCATCTCGAGCACCTTATGAGCCTGCAGATTCAGCCCCAACCAGAAGAGCAACAGCCCTCAGCGGACCTGACATTGTCCGTCCTGACCTGGTTGGAGGAGAACAAGAAGACTCTGGCCATCGGATTTGTTGTAGTTTCCGTGGCGGCAGTGACTTTGATCATCCAGAAGAACGTGCATGCCTCTGCCGAGGCCGAAGCCAATCAGGCGCTCTTGTCGACTTTGAGTGCCGCCGGAAAGAATGGCGGACCGACCGCGGCCGACCTGTTCAAGGTCGCTTCCCAGCATTCTGGAACAGCCGCCGCCGAGCGTTCAGAATTCTTGGCCGCCACCAAACTGTTCGAAGACGGCAAGTATGCCGAGGCTCAGAAGGCGTTTGAGGCCTTTAATCAGGCCCACGCCGACAGTTTGTTGGGTGGCGCTGCGACCTACGGAGTGGCCAGTGCCCTCGATGCCCAGAACAAGACGGCCGAGGCCATTGCGGCTTATGCTCGGTTTATCTCGGGCTTTGCTACCGATTCGTTGGTAGCGCAGGCCCGGTTGTCCAAGGCGTTGATCCACGAATCGCAAAAACAGTATTCGGAGGCGATTGCCTTGTATGACGAAGTGTCCAAGGAAGCTACCAGCATGGCGGCCCAAGAAGCTTCGGCCCACAAGGCGGCCTTGCTTCAGGCTCACCCCGAATTGACCTCGGTGGCCACCAATGCCCCCGTCGCCAAGCCCGCGGTGAAGCCCGTTCCGTGAGGTGTCACCGGATCGTTTCATCGGTTTTGGTATCGAGTCCGTTCTCACCTGAATGAACATTTCAATTATCGGCACGGGTTATGTCGGATTGGTCACCGGAGCCTGTTTTGCGGATGTAGGCCACACGGTCATTTGCGTCGATTCAGACCGGGAGAAGGTTCGTCGCTTGCAAGGCGGCGAAATCCCCATCTTTGAGCCGGGTTTGGAAGCCTTGGTGCACCGGACGGTTGCTGCTGGTCGGTTGAGTTTCACGTCATCCACGGCTGAAGGCGTGGCGGGTTCTGAGGCGGTGTTCATCGCCGTTCCCACGCCGCCTCAGCCCGATGGTTCGGTGGATTTGAGTTTCATCGAGGGCGTGGCCCGGGAAATCGCCGGCTGTCTTTCGGATTACCGAGTCATCGTCGACAAGAGCACAGTTCCGGTGAAGACCGCCGAGAAGGTGGCCGAGACGATTAAACGCTACCGGAAGACCGATGCTGATTTTGATGTGGTGAGCAATCCGGAGTTCCTCCGGGAGGGTTTTGCCATCGACGACCTCATGAAGCCCGACCGGGTAGTTGTCGGGACCTCCAGTGAACGGGCGGCGGCCAAGATGCGGGAGATTTACGAGCCCTTCCGGGCGCCGATCATCGTGACCGACGCCAACTCGGCCGAACTCATCAAGCATGCGGCCAATTCCTTTCTCGCGCTGAAGATCAGCTACGCCAATGCACTGTCGGTGATTTGCGAGGCCAGTGGCGCCAATGTCCAAGAGGTCACCCGAGGCATGGGGCTGGATGCCCGCATCGGCACTCGATTCCTCCAGGCAGGTCTCGGCTTCGGGGGGTCCTGCTTCCCTAAAGACCTGAGCGCCTTCATCAAGATCAGCGAGCAGTTGGGGTATGATTTCCGGCTGCTAAAAGAGGTTCAGCGGATCAATGGCGCCCAGATGGACCGCTTCCATCAGAAGATCACTGACACACTGTGGGTGCTCAAAGAAAAGCATATCGGGGTGTTGGGTCTGACCTTCAAGCAAAACACCGATGACGTGCGCAATTCGCCGTCCATCGATCTCTGTCACCGGATGTTGGCCGATGGCGCGCACTTGCGGGTTCACGATCCTAAGGGCATGGAGAAGGCTCGCTTGTTGTTCCCCGCGGGTTCAGCGGTGGAATACGTCTCCGAGGCGGAAGCAGTCGCCGTTGGGTGCGATGCACTGGTGATCGCCACCGAGTGGTCTGAGTTCGGTCGGCTCGATTGGGCCCGCATCAAATCTTCCATGGCGACGGCCATCGTTTTTGACGGCCGCAACTTGTTGGACCCGGTAGAGATGAAGCAATTGGGGTTCTTGTATCGCAGCGTCGGGCGCTGAGCTGAGCTGTTTGGCAGCGTCAACCGCCGGGCGTCGTTTGGTGAGACTTTAGAATTAGGACGGACTTATTTATGAAAATTCTCGTCACCGGCGCGGCCGGATTCATCGGTTTCCACACCTGTGAGCTGCTGTTGGGTCGGGGGGATGAGGTGATCGGGCTCGACAACCTCAACGACTACTACGACGTCACCCTTAAGGAAGCTCGGTTGGCCAAACTCAGCGGGCGTCCCGGTTTCCATTTCCACCGACTCGACTTGTCCGACCGCGCCGGCATGGAGGCTCTCTTCGCCCAAGAAAAGCCCCAGCGAGTTATCCACTTGGCCGCGCAGGCGGGCGTGCGGTATTCCATTCAAAATCCCCACGCCTACGTGGATTCGAACCTAGTGGGTTTCATGAACATCCTGGAGGGATGCCGCCATCATGGCGTGGATCACCTGGTGTACGCCTCCTCCTCGTCGGTGTACGGGGCCAACACGAACATGCCTTTCAGCGTCCACCACACGGTGGATCATCCCTTGAGCCTGTATGCCGCCACCAAGAAGGCTAATGAGTTGATGGCGCACACCTACAGTCACTTGTACCGCCTTCCGACGACGGGCTTGCGGTTCTTCACGGTGTACGGCCCCTGGGGGCGCCCGGACATGGCCATGTTCCTGTTCACCAAGGCGATCTTGGCCGGCCAGCCGATCGATGTGTTTAACCACGGGAAGATGCGGCGCGATTTCACCTACATCGACGACATCGTCCAAGGCGTGGTCCGTACTTGTGATCGCGTGGCTCCGGTCAATCCCGACTGGAACGGGGCTGCGCCGGATCCGGGTACTAGCTCGGCCCCTTACCGCATTTACAACATCGGCAATAATCAGCCCGCCGAGTTGATGCGCGTCATCGGTTGTCTCGAAAAGACCATCGGGAAGACGGTAGAGAAGCGGATGTTGCCGATGCAGGCGGGCGACGTGCCTGCCACCTATGCCGACGTGGATGCCCTCACCGAGGCTGTGGATTTTAAGCCGGCCACACCGATCGAACTCGGCATCGAGCGGTTCGTTGCCTGGTACCGGGAATATTACCGCATTGGCGGCTGAATTGGTCATGCCCTCCGGTGTCATCGACGTGGCTGCAGGCCTGTTGGAGCGCGATGGGTTGATCCTCATCACCCAGCGAAAACTCGGTTCCCATCTGGCCGGGCTTTGGGAATTCCCTGGCGGCAAGCGCGAGCCGGCCGAGACGTGGCAAGACTGTCTGGTCCGCGAGTTGCAGGAAGAATTGGCCATCACCGTGACCGTCGGCGAACTGCGGTATGAGACGATTCATCACTATTCGGAGAAATCGGTTCGACTTCGCTTCTACGCCGCGGTGCTAATTTCAGGGGAGCCCCGGCCTATCGACTGTGCGGCCGTGGCCTGGGTTTGCCCGAAGGACTTGCCCACTTACGCATTTCCCGAGGCCGATCGGGAGTTGGTGGCCTTGTTGGCTCGCTGAAGAGGTTTCTTTTTTTGAACCCTTCCAGGGAATGTTTAAAAGAGGCGTCTCGGACCGTTTGCTCGAGAACCAAAGCAGGACCATCCTCCGGCCGTGTCGAAGGAACTGAAAAAATCCCCCGTGGCGTCGGATGTCATCCGCATCCAGGGGGCGCGCGAGCACAATTTGCGCAACATCTCCGTGGATATCCCGCGCGGGAAGTTCGTGGTGGTGACCGGGGTTAGTGGCTCCGGCAAGAGCACCCTCGCCTTCGATATCCTGTTCGCCGAAGGGCAACGTCGGTTCCTAGATTCGATGAGTGCCTACGCCCGCCAGTTTGCAGATCCGATGTCCCGGCCGGATGTGGATCTCATCACGGGGTTGCCGCCGTCGGTCAGCATCGAGCAGGGAACCACCCGAGGGGGTGGTAAGAGCACGGTGGCCACCGTGACCGAAGTGTATCACTTCATCCGCCTGCTTTACGCCCGATTGGGGGTCTTGCAGTGCCCCGACTGTGCTGTTCCCGTCGAGGCACAGACTCGCGAGGAGTTGCTGGCCACCTTGGACGAGGCGGTCCGGAGGCGCGGGCCGTTGAAGCTGCTGGCTCCAGTGATTCGCAATCGCAAGGGGTTCCACAGCGAGGTGTCGGAGTGGGCTCGTCAGCGGGGTTATCACGAATTGCGCGCCGATGGTCAGTTGGTTCCTGCCGATGAGAACTTCAGACTCGATCGGTTCAAGGAACACGATGTTGAAGTCGTCACGGGTGTTTTTCAGGCCAGCGACTCCTCCGAGGTGCGCGTCCAGCGAATCGAGGAAGCCCTTGAAGCGGGCAAACGAACCCTCTTTGCCTTAGATCGCAAAGGGCACCTGACCGTGCATTCCATTGAACGCGGTTGTCCCAAATGCCGGCGTTCGTTCCCCTCGTTAGATCCCAAGAATTTCAGCTACAACTCCAGCCAGGGTTGGTGTCTGCAATGCCGCGGTTTCGGCGAGTTGTTCCACTTGCCCGATGTGGAGCGCGGGGCCAATGCCGACTCGGTGGAGGAATCGTGGTTCAGTTGGGCTGAATCCCGGGAGACTTGCCCTTCGTGCCAAGGAGCCCGTCTGAATCCGGTGGCGCGGGCCGTCCGCTTGCCCCTGGGTGAAGCCCCATCGGAACGCCCCACCATCGAGGAAATGGGTCGGTGGTCCGTCGAAGTGGCTCGAGCCTGGTTTGACGCTCTGCGCCCCGAGGGTCGGGCTGCGGAAATCTCTCGGGACATTCTTCCGGAGATTCGTGAGCGCCTGAAGTTCATGGGAGAGGTGGGTCTGGGTTATCTGCAACTCAGCCGCAGTGTGATCACCTTGAGCGGTGGCGAAGGCCAACGTATCCGGCTGGCGGCCCAGTTGGGGTCGAATCTCAGTGGCGTCCTGTATGTGCTCGATGAGCCCACCATCGGGCTCCATGCCCGAGACAACCAACACTTGCTGGACGCTTTGGAAAAACTGCGCGCGCGGGGCAATTCCCTCGTGGTGGTAGAGCACGATGAAGACACCATGCGCCGTGCCGATTGGATTCTGGATTTGGGTCCCGGTGCTGGTGTGCGTGGGGGAGAGGTCGTTGCCGAGGGCACATTGCAAGATTTGCTCCGCCACCCGGATTCGGTGACGGGTCGCTGCCTTCGAGAACCGCTGCCGCGACCGGCCCGCGGCGAGCGACGCCCCGTCGAAGTGACTGGAGTACGCAAGCCGCGGGGGAAATCTGCGAAGGCGGCCGCCTCGGTGATCTCTGTCGAGTGGTTGACCGTGCACCACGCGCGGTTGAACAACCTCAAGGATGTGACCGTATCCTTCCCCTTGGGACGCTTGGTGGTGGTGACGGGGGTCAGCGGGTCCGGCAAGAGCACCTTGGTGAAAGAGTGCCTCGTGCCTGGGGTTCGGGCGGTATTGGCCGGTGAGGACGAAAAGAAGGTGCGAGGATTGGCGGGAGGAGTCCGAGGCTTGGGGGCCTTGCGCGCCGTCCACGAGGTAGACCAGACCCCCATCGGACGCACTCCGCGCTCCACACCTGCCACCTATGTGGGTTTCTTTGACGACATCCGAGCCTTGTTTGCCCTGGTGCCCGAGGCCCGCATGCGTGGCTATGGACCGGGACGTTTTAGCTTCAATTCATCTCAAGGACGGTGTCCGCACTGCGAAGGGGCAGGGGTGGTGAAGATGGAGATGAATTTTCTCCCAACCGCCTCGGTGGGCTGCGAGGCCTGCGGTGGCAAACGCTTCAACGCAGGGACGCTGGAGATTCGCTATCAGGGCAAGTCCATCGCGGAGGTGCTCCAGCTCTCCGTGGCTGAAGCCATTGAGTTTTTTGCCCACCAAACGCGGTTGCGGCGCCCTCTAGAAGCCTTGAGGGATACGGGGCTCGAATACCTTCAATTGGGCCAAATTAGCCCGACCTTGAGCGGGGGTGAGGCCCAGCGAAT
>JAPLUF010000218.1 GCA_026397755.1 Verrucomicrobiota bacterium | reverse complement strand
TGCGCGCGCTGAGGAGGCTCTGGGGAGGATGGGGCTTTCGCGCTGTGCGCGAGGGGTTGGTTGGTTCGCCTCCAAGGCTTGCTCCGGCTCGGTCCCGCTGCCGCTTTGGGGGTGGTACGGTCGTGGGGCTGGCGCTTGGGGTGGGTCGTGGGTGGTGGCTTCGCGGTTTCTTGGCTGGGCGGCCATTCTGAGAGCGGATGAGGTTGAGGCTCGCGGGGAGGGTTCGTAGGGTGAGGGCACATGACCGCTGTTGATCGGGCTCAGTCGTTGCGCCAAGCCATGCCGGAGGGAGGGCTCTTCGGGGGGATGAGCTGGAAAACGGCGGCGCGACCGCTGGCTCTAGGCGAGTCGCTGGCCACGGAGATTGAGTCGCTGGGGCGGGTGTTCCACCAGTTCTACAAGGCGGTGAACCAGTTGTACCGGCGGAGTGTCGAGGGGCGCGCGCCGGCTTGGGTGGCCGAGGTCTTGGATCAGGGAAAGCCGCCGGAATTGGTGGCGATCCAACGGGCGGCCACGTTGCGCAATGAACTGCCTCGGGTGATTCGTCCAGACCTGCTGCTTACCGAGGAGGGGTTCATTATCTCCGAGTTGGATTCGGTGCCCGGGGGGATCGGTTTGACCCAGTGGCTGAACCAAACTTACGCGGCTCTGGGTGATGCGGTCATTGGGGGAGACTCCGGTATGCAGGACGGATTCGCGTCCATTTTCGGGGCGGCTTCGAAGGTTCATATCGTGGTGTCCGAGGAGGCTGCGTCTTATCGCCCGGAAATGGTCTGGCTAGCTGCACGGATGGGATTGGGTCGCTTCCAGGTGCACGGAGGGGAATTCGATGCGCCCGCCGATGGTGAGGCGGTGTACCGTTTCTTCGAGTTGTTCGATTTGCCCCAGGTGCGGGGATCGAGCGCTTTGATTCAGAAGGCTCTGAAAAAGCAGATCCGGCTGACGCCACCGCCTAGGCCCATCTTCGAGGAGAAGCTGCTCTTCGCCCTGTTGTGGAATCGGAACCTGAGGGAGTTCTGGCGGCAGGAATTGGGGGAGGGGTTCTACCTCCGGTTGCTGAAGATTGTGCCGCGCAGTTGGTTGCTCGATCCCACCCCGCTGCCGCCCCATGGCGCTTATCCCGGGTTAGAAATCACCGAGTGGTCTCAGCTGAAGGGGCTATCTCAGCGAGATCGGGCGCTGGTGTTAAAGATCTCCGGGTTTAGTCCGGAGGCCTGGGGTTCTCGGGGTGTTTATTTGGGGTCGGATTTGAGCGCCGGTGAATGGGGTTCGGCGGTAGATCGGGCTCTCGGGGCCTGGCCCGGGTCGCCCTACTTGTTGCAGCAGTACCACAAACCGCGACTGCTGGAGGCTGAGGCTTTGGACCTCGATACGGGCGAGGTCACTCGTCAGCCGGTCCGTGCCCGCTTGTGCCCGTATTACTTCGTGTCTGGCGATGGGGATCAGGCCCGTCCGAAACTCGGAGGTATCTTGGCCACGCTCAATCCGGCGGATAAAAAAATCATCCACGGCATGAGCGATGCGATTCTCACACCGTGCAGTGCTTGAGAAATCGCCCGATCACTGCAGCACCACTTCGGTGCCCACGCCGGCGTCGGTGAAGATCTCCAGCAAGACAGAATGCGGCACACGGCCGTCCACGAAGGAGACTTTTTCGATACCGGATTTTAGCGCCGAAACCGCGCTGTCCACCTTAGGGATCATGCCTTTGTCGACCACGCCGGTGGCCTTGAGGGCGGGAACTTCGGAGATCGACAGGTGCGGGATGACGGTGGCGGGATCTTTCGGGTCGCGCATTAAGCCCGGGACATCCGACATGAAGACCAACCGGCATGCTTTGAGGGCGATGGCGGCCATGGCGGCGGCGACGTCGGCGTTGCAGTTGTAGATATGCCCGTCTTCGCCGCGGGCGGTGGGACTAATGACCGGTGTGATTCCCTGTCGGATGCAGTCCATTAAGGGCTCGGTGTTCACGGCTGTGACTTCTCCGACAAAGCCAATATCCACCGGGTTCCCGGCGGCATCTTGAAGCCAGAGTTTCTTGCAGGTGAAGATGTCGGTCCCGGCAAACCCTCGGGCCACACCGCCTAGCGACTGAAGGGTCTTCACCAGCTCGGGGTTGATTTCCCGAGACAAGACTTGGTCCACCACTTCGACCGTCGCAGCGTCGGTGACTCGTTGTCCCTGGATGAAGTGGGCTTTCAAGCCTGCGGCCTCCATGGCTCGGGTGATGGCTTTTCCACCGCCGTGGACGACCACCGGGTTAATCTCCACTGCCTCCAGAAACACGATGTCTCGGGCGACGCTGTTGCGGATGGACGGATCGGGCGAGTCCATGAAACTGCCGCCGTACTTCACCACAAAGGTCTGTCCGGAGAAGCGTTGGATGTAGGGCAGGGCTTCCAACAAGGCCGTCGCCTTGGAGATCAATTCTTGCATCGGTTGGAGAGGGTGCGGTGAGACACCCCTCCGTGTCACCTGTCCGATGCCGGACTTGTTGCCGTTTGCAGCGACTGCGCGTAACCTCTGCGAATAATGAATCCTGCTCCTGCGGCGGCTGGTCCTGGTAATACGTGGCTAATTTTCGCCCTTCTGACGGTGCTCTCTTGGGGGGTGTACGGAGTGATCCTGCACAAGGGTCGCGGCTATATGCCGATGGGGTCGGAAACCCCGCATGCGGGTCTGAAGGCCTTCCTGTTTGTCTGCATCGCCTATGCTATTATTGGCGTCGCCTCGGCGGTCTTGCTGAAGGTTCGGGGTTCGGATTGGAGTCTCACCCCGATGGGTATCCAATGGAGCCTGATTGCGGGTGTCACCGGTGCCGTGGGTGCGTTCACCTTGGTGCTCGCGCTGGGGGCCGCTGCGCCCATTTACAAGGGGGCCGCAGCTGCGGCCGTGATGCCCATCGTCTTCGGCGGGGCTCCGGTCATCAATACGCTGGTCGCCATGCTGCTGCATCCGCCGCAGGGAGGCATTAAGACCCTTCCGCTGCCGTTCCTTCTGGGCTGCGTCCTGGCGGCGACCGGTGCTTTCATGGTGGCCAAGTACGCGCCGTCCAACACAGGGGGTCCGGCCAAGCCGGCAGTCGGTGTTGTCTCTCCCGCTACTCCCGCGGGCGGATCTACCAACGCTCATTAAATACGGTTCATCCCGCGCCCCCTCGTGGCTGAGAACACAAGCACGTGAGCGATACCGGACAATCGTCAACTGGGGCCGCCTTGGTGGGAATGCCCCCGTTGGATGCGATTCGATCCTTGCTGGGGGCGGTTGTGCCCACCAATCCCTTTTATGGGCGTAAGTACGCATCGGTGGGGTGTTCAGCCTTGCCCTCGTCGTTGGAAGATTTTCAAACGCGCTTTCCGCTGACGACCAAGGCCGAACTGGTGGCTGATCAGGCTGCCTTTCGGCCCTACGGGTCCAACCTCACCTTCCCGGTGGCCGCCTACACGCGCTGCCACCAAACCAGCGGGACCCACGGAGCTCCCATGCGGTGGTTGGACACCCCGGAGAGTTGGTC
Organism: Verrucomicrobiota bacterium; assembly: GCA_026397755.1. GTDB lineage: Bacteria > Verrucomicrobiota > Verrucomicrobiia > Limisphaerales > UBA9464 > SXXZ01. The sequence goes on along the minus strand of JAPLUF010000218.1, from coordinate 7,764 downwards.
GGCCATGACCGACGGTTGGGTGGAGGTGTTGAGGCAGGCCGGGGTGGGTCCGAGCGACCGGGCGTTCTTTCCCTTCAGTTTTGGGCCTTTCCTCGGTTTTTGGTTGGCCTTCGAGGCGGCCCAGCGCTTGGGTGTGCTCTCAGTATCGGGGGGCGGGATGAGTTCTTTGCTCCGCTTGAGAGTGCTCATGGAACAAGGTTTCACCGTGATGTGCTGCACGCCGACTTACGCGTTGCACTTGGCCGAGACGGCCCGAGCCGAGGGCATCGATTTGCGTCAGTGTCGGGTACGGCGGATTATCGTGACCGGCGAGCCAGGGGGGAGCCAGGCGTCTGTCCGTTCGCGTATCGAAGCCGCCTGGCCGGGTGCCCAAGTATTCGATCATCACGGGATGACCGAGACGGGCCCGGTGACTTATGAATCGGCTGAACAACCAGGAAGCCTGGTGCTGCTCGATTCCCAGTTTTTCGCCGAGATTGTGGATCCTCAGACGTTGGTTCCCGTGTCCGAGGGAACGCGCGGTGAGTTGGTGCTGACGACCTTGAAGCGGGTGGGTTCGCCCCTCATCCGTTACCGGACCGGAGATTGGGTCTGCCCGCGACAATGGCGCGGCCGGTGGGCGTTTGAGGGAGGGGTTTTGGGCAGGGTGGACGACATGGTGGTCGTCCGAGGTGTGAATCTTTATCCCTCGGCTGTTGATGTAGTCGTACGATCCTTGGATTCGGTGGGCGAGTACCGGGTGACGGTGGACCAGACGGGCGACTTGGCGGCGGTGTCTATCGAAGCTGAGGCCTCGGAGTTGGTGTGTCGCGATCTGGCCGACCGCCTTCATGAGGCGTTGTCATTGCGGATTTCTGTGATCCCCGTCTCTGCCGGATCTCTGCCCCGGTTCGAGTTGAAGGCCCGGCGCTGGAAATTCTTGCCAGCCCGGCCCTGAAAGAGTCGGTCCGAGTCGGGCCTTGTGCCCGTAAGCCTTGTGCCCGTAAGCCGGAAGCCCGTTTCAACGAGCCTTCTGGAAGGCGCTCAACCCGCGAACAAGGTCCGCCGCTCTGGCCAAGACAGGATCGGCCAACCGGACGGGCGCCGCGGCCTTTTCGACTGTATGGGTCTCGTTGGTCGAGTCGTTGGGTTCACTCCGTTGCGCGCGAACCAGATCGGCTTCAGTGACTTTCCGTCGTGAAAGGGGGGCGGAGCCCATGGAACCACTCATGCCATTGGTTCCGTTGAGTTTGAGGGCCGCGGTGGGTTTTTTGATGAATCCACGTTCGGTGTTTTCCGGGACCGGGATCCGAATGTCCGGCAGGATAGGCCCCGCAGCCAAAGTTGATCCATCGCCCAGTCGGATGCGCCCTGCGGGTACCTGAAGGCGGGTGCCATCTCCCAGGCCCACCTCACGAAAGACTCCATGCCGTCCGGCGGTCGACTGTCCGACCAGAGGGCTTCCGGTCTCTTGCCTCAATACGGCAGCCAACGCTTCGGCTGCCCCTTGGGTCTGGGTGTTGACCAAGACGGCCATAGGGAGGCTCCAGAGGCGCTGGGCGCCTGAGCCTGCAATCGAATTGCTGCCCCAGTGCAGGATAGCCTCGGTTCGGTCGGAAAAGAGGCTGGCGGTCTGGCCGGCAGCCGGCAGGGAGTCGCCCGAAGCAAACCGGAGGTCCAGGATCAGACCGGAGGCGTTGGTGTTCCAAGTCTTGTCATTCAAAGCGGCCCGGAATGCCGCGGGCAATCCCAAGTCTACTCGGCCCATGCGGAGGTACAGAATGCCTCCGTCGAGTCGCTCCTGCCGGGCGATCAAATCCGGGGCTGGACTGTTTGTGGATCCAGTGCTCGAGACTTCTTGCACCGGTCGGGCACCGAATCGTTCGATCAACGCTTGAGAGGCTTGGGACTCGAACTCCGCCGAGCCCAGATCGAGGTTGGTTCGAAGAACTTGGATCAACTCCGGCAGGCGCGTCGTCGAGGACGGCGTATCGCCCTGGAGTCCTGGTGACAAAAAGAGCGCCAGAAACAGCGCCAGGACTTCAATCCACCGCAGGGTCTCTCGCATGGTGATAGCGTAGCTCTTGGGCTCGCTGCTGTCGCTTTCAAGTTGCCTCCCCCAGGCCATTCTAAGCTGGAACGATTTTGAGTGGGATCGGTCGTGCTGGCTAAGGCTGTGATACGACCCTGTGTTACGACCCTGAATTTAGTCCGAAGACTTCCGAGGTAGGGACCGATCTCCGAGCGGTCCGGCTCTGCGGCAGTCCGGCCCTGCCTCGGTCCGTGTCCCCTGACGTTGGCGCTTTCAGAGAATCCGCCACGCCATTAATTTTCTCTCCATGAATCATTACGGTTCAAGCCTGCTCCGTCGGGTCGATCCAACAGAAATTACTCTGGCTCAGAGGCCCTTGACGGCTCTTCAGGACACCTGTTTCTGGGCTCAAGAAGGCATGAAGTTATTCGGTCAGTGCTCAGGTATCCGAAAATGCTGCTTGCACCAAGGCTCCTCGGGCTGGTAGGTCATCCGTTCCTTTAATTTAAGAATCCTTCGATTATGGCACGCATTTGTCCGCTGACGGGTCGCCGCCCGGTGAAAGGCAATCACATCTGGCGCTCGGGTAAGGCCAAGAAAAAAGGTGGTATTGGTACCCACGTCACCGCGATCACTAAGCGCAAGTTCTACCCGAACTTGCAGCGCGTGAAGGCGCTCTTGCCTAGTGGAGAGGTTCGCTACATGCGAGTCTCCGTGAAGGCTTTGAAGGCCGGCATGGTTACCAAGGCCCCGCGTCGTACCTGGAAGAAGGCCGACGTCGCAGCCAAGTAACCGCCTGCTTCTGCAGGCACGCCCAGGGTTGTTTTATCCCGGGTCAACGAACAACGGCTCCCGTCATCCGGGAGCCGTTTTTGTTGTCAGGGCCTGTTTGAGGGCCTGTTTGCCCGTCGAGTGGGCTTTTGAGTGATGGCTCAGTGTTTGGCACCGGCCGTGGCCAGATATTCCAGCAAATCGGTTAGGTCTTGAGTCGGCAACTGTTCGAAGCCACCCGGCATGATGGACTGCCCGGATGATTCGAGCTTGGCAATGGTGCTGCGCTGGATGACGTGCTTGGTTCCGGTGGTATCGAGGATCTCCACCGAAGTGGCCGTTTCGGCGTCGAGTCGCCCGGACAAGCTTTCACCGTCCTTCTGGGTGAGTGTCCACAGCTTGTAGTTGGCCTCGACCGAGCGGTTTGGATCGAGAATCTCGGTGAGAATTTCGGTCTTTGGTCGGACCCCGATTCCGGTCAATTCCGGCCCAATTCGGCCGCCCTTGCCGTCGAGCACATGGCAGGCGCTGCAGTTCTTCTCGAAGACCTCCCGGCCGTGGTCTGCCTTGCCGGCCTTGAGGGCCACCGGCTGGAGTTGGGTGATCAACGCCTCCATGGCCGCCGAAGACTTCGGTGCACCGGTCTTCTGCAGGGATCGAGCCTTGGCCGACACCGATGCGTCGGAATGGCCGCTGAGCTGGCTCCAATGATCTCGGCTGAGGTCGCCAGCCAGCAAGGTGCCGGCTTCCACCGCGCCCAAGAGTCCCAGGGCCCATTCCTTGCGCCGCAGCAGCAGGGCGGTGGCGTTACGGCGCATGGTGGGTGAAAGCTCTGTCCAATGAGCCAAGACCGCCGGGGAGGTCTCGGCAATCCGCGAGGCAGCCAGCGTTCCGATCAACCCGTTGGCCAGGCCTGGGGTGCTGAGCACATGAATCTGGCCCAAGATTGCCGTGACCGAGGCCTTAGAGTCGTTGATGGCGATCAGGCGACGGGCTGCCTCGATCCGGTCTGAATCCGCGGCGGTGCTTTGAGAAAGAGCCTGGACCAGCCGTTCGGAGATCGCGGGAATCTGGGGGGCTAGAAGGTCGCTCCGTCCCCACTGCGTTGTCAGTTGCACCAAAGCCACCTTGCCTGCGTCCGGGGCCTTGGCCACGGCGGCCTGAATTTGGGCGATTGTGTTGGGCGTGAGCGTGGGGATGCGTTGGGCAGGCCATCCGGTGGTCAATCCTTCCAGAATGGCCGCGGAGATCGCGGGTGGGGCGCCGGCGGCAGCCAAGGCCAACCTCAGGGCATTGGGTTCAGTGGCCGCGTGATGGCGCGCTACGGTGCGCAGCACCTCCAGCGCACCGGGGGTCGTTGGGGCCACCGAGAGGGAAGAGGTTAGGAAGGCTTGATGGTGCTGGGTTCCTGCTGCAGTGAGGGCGTCCTTAAGCCAAGGATCGGTGGTGTTCTGCGGGTTTTGGAAGGCTTCGATCAATGGAAAGATCGAGGCCGTGTTGCCCCGGTTGGCGATCGTCAGGAGTGCCGCCAGACGGACTTGGGCGTCGGTTTCCGAGACGATCAGTTGTTTCCAGTCTGCGGCGGTCCATCCGTCAGCAGGTAGGGTCATGACCGCGGCTCGACGCACGGCGGGTGAGGCGTGGCGCAGGACGGACAGCGGCACGGCGTCTGATGCGCCTAGCCCATGCAAGGTCCAGAGCGCGTGGAGCACCCGCGGGTTCAGGTTCAGCTCATCCACCGTGGTGTTCGAGGTCATCCGCACCAATTCCGGCACGAGGGAGCGGTCTTGCGTTTCGACCAACCGGCGTTGGGCCTGGAGGCGGACCTCCATGACGGGTGATCCCAGAGCCTCCAGCCAACGAGTGCTGTCTCGGCCCGACAAGTCGACCTTCGGCGCGGGCTGGCCGTCGCGGTGGGTGATCCGGTAAATTCGCCCGTGAGCCTTGTCCCGCAACGGAGTCTCGTAGGCGTTACCCTTGCCATTCTTGAACCCGTTGGGCACGGGGTTGTGCTGGATAATGAAGTTGTACCAATCGAGCACCCACAGAGCACCGTCCGGCCCCACCTCGGCCATGATGGGCGAAAACCATTCGTCGTCGCTGGCCAGGAAGTTCTTTTCGTTGATCGCCTTGAAGTCGGCCCCGGATCCCTGAAAACGGAATTGCCCGATGAGGTGGCCCGTCGGTTCGGTGACAAAGGAGACCTGATTCCAGTAGTCCTTGGGGAAGCTTCGGGCGGTATATAAGGCTGAGCCGGCGCCCGCGGTGTATTTGCCGTGCCAGTCCACCTGGCGGACGTTCTGGGCGATGGGGTGGTAGAGTTGATTGTCGGCGATGGATTCCATGCGGGCCGCCGACCAACCGTTGACCGCCTCGTAGTAGCGGTTGGGGATGGGCATGTACCACGCGGCGTTGCCGTTGGCCGTGGAGCCGAACACGTAGCCTTCTTCGGACAATCCCAGCCCCCAGGTGTTGTTGTTGCTGGAGCGGACGAACTCGAGGGCCGACCCGTCGGGCCGAAAGCGGAAAACGCCCATGCCAAATTTGACGCGCTTGCCGCCGACCTCGCCGTCGAACCCGCTGTAGCCGACCACGCCCCAGACCCAGTTGTCGTGCCCGTAGCGGATGTTGCTCGCCGTGGCATGGGTGTCGCCCATGTTCCACCCTTTGAAGAGCACCTTGCGTTCGTCGGCTTGATCGTCGCCGTTGGTGTCGCGCAAGAAGAGCGTCTGGCCGCCCTCGATCACGATAAGTCCTCCGTTGGCGTGGCAGAGGCCTGTCGGAATTGAGAGCTTGTCGGCGAAGATGGTGAACTTGTCGGCCTTGCCATCGCCGTCGGTGTCCTCGCAGATTTTGATCCGGTCGCGGCCTTCGCCGGGTTTCTGCAATTCATTCGGATAATCGACTGTCTCGGCGATCCACAGCCGTCCTCGTCCGTCGAACGCCATGCTAATGGGTTTCAGGAGGAGGGGCTCGGCCGCCCATAGTTCCGCTTGGAAACCCGAACGCAGAACGATCCGTTCGGCGGATTTGGCCGGTGCCAAGGGTTCCTGCATCCGGGTGATTTTTTCGCCCTCGATGCCCCAGCGCTGACCTGCCAGGTAGTTGGGCATCGGGTGCGGGGTTTGTTGGTAGGGCAGCGGGGGTAAGTCGCTCTTGGGACGCAGTTCTTCAATGGCGGCAGCCAGAGGTGCGGCGGCGACCAAGAAGGGTAGCAATTGACGCAGTGGATTCATGCAGTGTCTGGGTTGGGAATAGTCGATCCAGGAGCAGAGGGGAATTTAAACTCTGGCTCACGCCAGAAGCTTGTGCAGCAGCTGTCCATGGATGTCGGTGAGCCGGAAGTCGCGGCCTTGGAATCGAAACGTCAGGCGTTGGTGATCCAATCCGAGCAGGTGGAGCAGAGTGGCGTGGATGTCATGAACATGGGCGCGGTCGACCACGGGGTTGAAACCCAGTTCATCGGTCTCGCCCAAGACTTGCCCGGCCTGAATGCCCGCACCGGCGAACCACATGGTGAAGGCATCGATGTGGTGGTTGCGTCCGGTCTTCTCGCGGGTCTCGCCCATGGGGGTGCGACCGAATTCGCCGCCCCAGACGACCAGCACGTCATTGAGCAGGCCACGGGATTTTAGGTCCTTGATCAAGGCTGCGCAGCCTTGGTCCACCTGGTGAGCCACCTTGGCAAGGTCTCCCTCGAGGGTTTCGCCGGGGCCGCCGTGGGAATCCCAGTTGGTGTGGTACAATTGGACGAAGCGCACGCCGCGTTCGACGAGTCGGCGGGCCAACAGGCAGTTGCGAGCGAAGCTGGGGGTGTCGCGGGTGCAGCCATAAAGCGCCAGCGTGGCATCGGTCTCGCCCTGAAGGTCGGTCAGTTCGGGCGCGCTGGATTGCATGCGGTAGGCCATCTCGTAGCTGGCAATGCGGGTGGCGATCTCTGGGTCGCCGGTTTCGGAGGCTCGGCGGAGGTTCAAGTCGCCGAGGGCATCGAGAGTTCGACGCTGCGATTCGGCGCTAATTCCGGGAGGTCGGCTCAAATTCAGGATCGGATCGCCCGAGCCCCGCAGCGGAACCCCTTGGTGGCTGGTGGGTAAGAATCCACTGGACCAATTGACGGCCCCACCTCGCGGCCCGCGCGGCCCGCTTTGAAGCACGACGAATCCGGGGAGGTCGCGCGATTCGCTGCCGATCCCGTAGGTCACCCACGATCCCATGCTCGGCCGGCCGAACTGTCCGCTACCGGTGTTCATGAAGAGCTTGGCCGGGGCGTGGTTGAAGAGGTTGGTGGCGCAGGTCTTTACCAGGGCGATGTCGTCGACGATGCCTGCGGTGTGCGGGAACAAATCGCTAACGGTGGCCCCGGATTGTCCGTATTGGCGGAAGGTGCGCTTGGACCCGAGCAAGGTGGACTTGTTCTTGAAGGAGGAGTCCATGAAGGCGAAGCGCTTGCCTTCCAGAAACGAGTTGGGAATGGGTTGACCGCTGAGTTCGTTGAGCCGCGGTTTGGCGTCGAAGAGTTCGAGCTGGCTGGGGCCGCCGGCCATGAACAAGTAAATGATGCTCTTAGCCCGGGCGGGGTGATGCGTGGCCGGGGTCTTGAGCGATTCCGCTGTGGCCGACGCAGAAGTTGGGCCTGAAGTTGGGCCGGTTTGCCCTTCGGCCAGCATCGAGGCCAGTGCCAGGTTGCCTAAGCCCATGGCGCAACGTCCGAGGAAGTGCCTTCGGGTCAGGTCTTGCAGCGATTGAGGGAGGGGGTGGTTTTCCATGGCGGCAACGGGTTGGGTCACTCCCGGGTGATGGTTTCGTCGAGGTTGAGCAACACGCGGGCCACGGCGAGCCATCCGCCCTCAGGTGGGGCTCCGTTAGATCCGCCGGCCGACCGCTCTTCGCGGAGCAGGCGCAGAAGTCGCTGTGATTCCGCGGGCGCTGGGTGCCGTGCGGTGCATCGGAGGAACCCGCCGGTGATCCGATCGGTATCCGTT
>JAPLUF010000095.1 GCA_026397755.1 Verrucomicrobiota bacterium | reverse complement strand
CGCTGGCCGCTCTCCGAATATCTAACACCATGGATCGTCGGAGGTGATAGCTTGTGAAAAATTTCACGAAGTCTCTTGACCCACAATTCGCGAGGATTAGCGTCCCACCGAATCTGAGGTCTAACTAGGAAAACGAAATGAAAAACACACTGAAGGTTGTCTCGATGGTGGCGGCGGTTGCAGCTTCCAGCGCTCTCGCAGGCGAGATCACCGGTAAAATCAAGATTAACGGCGAAGTTCCCCCTGCTCGGGAAATCACCCCGATCAAAGGTGACAAGTTGTGCGGTGCTTTGCACACCAAGCCGGTCATGACCCGCACCTACGTCGTGGGTGCCGATCACGGATTGGCCAATGTGGCTGTCTACATCAAGGCCGGTCTTCCGGCCGGCAAGACCTACACCGCTCCGGCGAGCAAGCCGTTGATTGATCAAGTCGGCTGCGTCTATGAGCCGGTGGTCTCCGTGGCCATGGTCGGACAGACCGTGGACATCAAGAATTCCGACCCGTTCATGCACAACGTGAATTGCCAGGCCAAGGTGAACAAGCCATTCAACATCGCCCAGACCACTCAGGGTGCAGTAAATCCCCGCGTGTTCGACAAGGCTGAATTGGCCATCAAGCTGATTTGCAATGTCCACCCTTGGATGTCCGGGTACGTCCACGTGTTCGATCACCCGTTCTTCGCGGTCTCCGACAAGGATGGTAACTTTGTCATCAACGGCGATTTGCCCGATGGCAAGTACACCGTCGAGGCCAATCACATCAAGTCCGGCCTGGTGACTGGTGAGGTCGAGGTGAAGGGTGGCAAGGCCACGCTGAATCTGGAATTGGCCGTTAAGTGAGCTGAGGTAAATTCGACACGCTCGTCAGCGAATCCAAGGCCGCGGCGTGAACCGCCGCGGCCGTTTCGTATGAGCTCATCTACCCCTCAAAACCTTTATCCTGTCTGGTTGTTTCGCTTTGCCGCCTTGGTGGCTTTGGCGACGCTCGGATTGGTGTGCATTGGTGGATTGGTGACCAGCAAGGGGGTCGGAATGTCGGTTCCGGATTGGCCTACCAGTTTCGGCTACAGCATGTTTGCGTTGCCCATCTCCATGTGGATGACCGGGGGTGTATTTCATGAGCATACCCACCGGGTTTGGGCTTCTGGAGTCGGGCTTTTAGTGGTGTTTTTGGCCCGATGGACCGCGGGGAGTGGTTCTCGGAAAACCCTGGCCGGAGTAGGGTTTGCAGAAGTTTTGGCCGGAGTAATCCTCATGCGGGTCAACCCGCTGTGGAAGGGTGAGGCTCATTTTCTGCTAGGAATTGGCGGTGTGGTTCTGGCGGCTGCGGCGGCCGGTTGGAAAAACGCTCCCGCTTCCCGATTGTCGGTCCGCTTGGCCTGGGCCGCATTTTGGCTGGTCCAGATCCAGGGGAGTTTGGGTGGTCTTCGGGTGGTGCTAGATTCCTGGGCGATCGGTGGCACCACCGGAGGGACTGTTTTTGGAATGATCCACGGGTGCCTGGGACAAGTTTTCTTCGTGCTGACGACTTGCTTGGCCGTGTCCCTTTCGAGTTGGTACCCACGATGGACTCGCTCGGCCAGCGACCTTCGAGGGTCCCACTGGGTGTTTTTGGGGACGGCTCTGGTGTTTGGGCAGTTAATTCTCGGGCTTTGGATGCGCCACCAGCATGCGGGTCTGGCCATTCCCGATCTCCCTCTGGCTTACGACCAATGGTGGCCCAAGACGGATGCTGAATCTTTGGCGCGCTACGCGGGCCGACGTGAAGGGGTGGACTCCATCACGGCCCTTCAGATCCACATGCACCTATTTCACCGGATCAATGCAGTGCTGGCCTTCTTAGCAATTTGCATGACCTTCCGGTTCTCGAGGAATCAGCCCCAGGGGCATCCTGTGCGGACCCTGGGAACGGCCTGGTTGTGCCTGGTCGCTGTTCAGTTCGCATTGGGATTGTTCACCGTCCTCACCGATCGAGCCGCCGACATCGCCACAGCCCACGTCGCTGTGGGGTCGTTGACCCTGGCTGTGGGTTGCTGGTATTGCTGGTCCGTGAGAGTGCATCAGCGCCCATTTGCTGAAGAAAACCAAGTCTTGCCGGGGTCAGTCCTTCCGGAAATGCCCGCGGTACGGTAAGTATATCCACTGTGAACGCTGCTGCTCCCATAGAAACAACCGTTGCCACGCGGAATCTGCGTGGGTGGGTGACGGTCATCAGCGACTTGGTCAAAGCTCGGTTGACTTTGATGGTGGTTCTGACCACTTGGATGGGGTTTTCCTTGGGTTCATCTCAGGCTCCCGATTGGGCAGCTTGCTTCCATGCCATCGTGGGCACTTCGTTGTTGGCGGCCGGCGCCTCGGCTTTGAATCAGTGGTGGGAGCGTGACTTAGACGCTCGTATGCGTCGCACTGCCTCTCGACCTCTTCCGGCTGGCATCCTCACGCCCTTGACTGTTTTGGCCTTCGGTGTGGTGGTGTCCATTTTGGGGCTGCTGTGGCTGGTTTTCTTGGTAAACCTCCTCACTGCGTTCCTGGGGGCACTGACCTTGGCCATTTATGTGTTTGTTTACACCCCTCTCAAGCAGATCACCGAACTCAACACTTGGGTCGGTGCCATTCCCGGAGCGTTGCCTCCCTTGATGGGGTGGACTGCGGCGACCGGCGAACTTGGCGCCGGAGGGTGGTCGTTGTTTGCGATCCTGTTTTTCTGGCAATTACCTCATTTTATGGCCATTGCCTGGTTGTATCGGGAGGAATATGCCCAAGCGGGTTTCCGGATGTTATCCGGTCGTGATCCCGAAGGGCGTCGATCAGCCTCATCGGCTATCCGCAACTCGATTGCCCTGATTTTCGTCAGCATTGTTCCCTTCCTTCAGGGAATCAGCGGACGGATTTATCTCTCTGTGGCGCTAGTCTTGGGCGGGCTTTTTTTGATTCAGGCCATCCGGTTTGCTCTCCTCCTAAACGCCATGGCAGCGCGGCGGCTGTTTTTTGCCTCGATTTTCTATCTTCCCGTCCTCTTGGCCGTGTTGGTCATGGATCGAACTAAGGAACAGTCTTCGAAGAGCTCATTACTTCGAGGGAGTTCAACAATTTCTGTACCACGCCCCGGCACGTTTGTATCCTACCGGTGGTTCCGTCTTCCGGGAGACGGCGCCTGATATTCCAATCTATGCAATCCACAGCATCCCACGCCCACACGAGCGCGACCGATTCTTCGCACGGTCACGCGCATCATGAGCCGGGTTTCTTCAGCAAGTACATCTTCAGCACCGACCACAAGGTCATCGGCATCCAATACGGAGTGTCGGCGTTGCTGTTCCTGCTTTTCGGCTTCTTCCTGATGCTGGCGATGCGCTTTCAGTTGGCGAATCCAGGCAAGCCGGTCCCGTTGGTGGGACCTTTGTTAGAGAAGGTCTTGGGTGAAGACATGGCCAAGGCAGGCGTCATGGGCGGTGACCTCTACAATTCCTTTGGCGCGATGCACGGCACCATCATGGTGTTCTTGGCTATCGTTCCGGTGCTCTTCGGAGCCTTCGGAAACTATGTCACGCCGCTGCAAATCGGCGCGCCCGACATGGCTTTTCCCCGGCTGAACATGGCGAGCTTCCACGCTTACTTTCTCGGTGGCGTCGTGATGATCGCGAGTTTCTTCACCCCGGGTGGTGCCGCCCGGTCCGGTTGGACCTCCTACTCCCCGCTGGCCTCGGTGACCGACCTAGTCAACCGCTTTGATGGCCAGACCTACTGGCTGATGGGCATGGTTCTTCTGATCACTTCATCCTTGCTGGGTTCCGTGAACTTCATTGCCACCATCATCCAGTTGCGCTGCCGCGGCATGAGCTGGATGCGGATGCCCTTCTTTGTATGGGCTCAGTTTGTGACCGGTTTCTTGCTTCTGTTGGCCTTTCCCCCGCTGGAAGCGGCCGGCTTGATGCAGTTGATGGACAACCTCTTCGGTAGCTCGTTCTTCCTTCCCCAAGGCCTCGTGGTCAGCGGAAGTCCGCTGCAGGTTTCAGGTGGCGGAAGCCCGCTGCTTTGGCAGCACTTGTTCTGGTTCTTGGGTCACCCCGAGGTTTATGTTTTGATTCTGCCGGCCATTGGCATCGTCACTGAGGTGATTTCTAACAATATCCGTAAGCCGCTCTGGGGTTACAAGAGTATGGTTTATTCGGTCATGAGCATCGGGTTCCTCTCCTTCATCGTGTGGGCGCACCACATGTACCTGACCGGCATGGGTACAAAGGTGGCCACCTTCTTCCAGACCACAACGATGATGATTTCGATCCCCTCGGTGATCATTCTGACGGCGTTGTTCATTTCTCTCTGGGGTGGTTCCATTCGCTTCAACTCTGCCTCGCTCTTCGCGCTCTCCTTCCTCCCCATGTTCGGCATCGGTGGACTCACTGGCCTGCCTCTGGGTTTCAACGCCTCCGATATCTTCTTGCATGATTCCTACTATGTGATCGGTCACTTCCACTACGTGGTGGCTCCGGGTACAATGTTTGCCGTATTTGCAGGCATTTACTACTGGTTCCCCAAGATTACGGGGCGGCACATGAATGAACTCTTGGGCAAGCTGCATTGGGCTGGTTCTCTTTTCTTCATGAACTGCGTGTTCGCCCCGATGTTCATTCAGGGCTTTAAGGGCATGTCTCGACGTATGTCTGATGGTGGTACCACTTATTTCGGTCTGGGTGTCGATCCGGGCGTTCTGAAGCTGAACAACATGATCTTCTGGAGTGCGATCGGTCTGGGAATTTGTCAGATCCCCTTCATTATCAACTTCTTCTCCAGTATTTTCATGGGCAAGCGCGCCGCCTCGGACAATCCGTGGCAGGCCACCACTTTGGAGTGGTCCACCCCGACCCCCCCGCCTCACGGCAACTTCCTTCAGGAGCCGGTCGCCTACCGCGGACCCTACGAGTACAGCGTTCCGGGAGCCAAGTCCGACTTCTCCCCTCAAGGTGACAAGAACTGAACGGTTCCATTTAAACCTTTTACCGATTCAATAATGGAAATCCCCTACACGTACAAAGCCCGACCTGATACGGGTCTCTACAACGCCAAGGTGGGCATTTGGCTGTTCTTGGCCTCGGAGATCATGCTTTTCGGAGCCTTGTTTTCTGCCTACATCCTTCTACGGGTTAGTGCGCCGGTTGGCTTTTGGCCGGATGTTGCTCTGGCATGGCCTCGAGGGTTGCTCAACATCCCGATTGGTACTTTCAACACGGCGGTTCTCATTACTTCCTCGGTGACCGTCGTGCTGGCTTGGGCGGCGCTCAAGATGAATAACTTCGCACGGTTCCGTGTGTACATGGTAATCACGGTCTTGTGCGCCTTTGCCTTCTTGGGTATCAAGTCGTTCGAGTACAACGACAAGTTTAGCCATTACGTCATACGCCTACAGGACGGCAAGGCGTTGACTGGTCACATAGAGGTCGATGGGAAGCATCCGAGATTCTGGAACTTCAGCGATCAGTGGAGTGTTGCCAAGTTGGCGGAGCAGAAGGTCGCCAAGATCAAGGTTGAGATGGACCCGGAGCGTGATGTTCATGGTCACGTCAAGGCGCACGGATCCCATGATCACGAAGTGCGTGAGGTGGCCGTTTCCGACATCGTTTTCATGGGCTCCTACACCCCGGCAACCCATCCGTTCTTTGCGGTCTATTTCTTAATTACCGCTTTGCACGGATTGCACGTTTTGGGTGGGGCGCTCGTGCTGGGCTATTTTGCCTTCCCCGGAGCCAAGATGTGGAAGTCAAATCCGGAGCAGTTCATCAACCGCATCGAGGTGGGTGGCCTTTTCTGGCACTTCGTGGACCTCGTCTGGATCTTCTTGTTCCCGGTGGTTTACCTCCTCTGATTGTATTTATGAGCCAACATAGCGCTTCTACTTCGGCCTCCCATGGCGGCGATGATCATGATCACGACATCGCTGCTCACATCCGAACATATCTCATCATCTTCGGGGCTTTGCTCATCGGGACCGTCCTAACGGTGGCGATGTACTACGTCGACTTCAGCAGCATGGCCTTGACGGTCACGGTCGCCTTGTTCATTGCATCGATTAAGGCGTTCTTGGTCGCGGGATATTTCATGCATCTCCTCTCGGAGAAGAAAATGGTGTACGGTGTTCTCATTCTCGCGGCGATCTTCTTTGTTGCGCTGATGGGGCTGACCCTCTGGGGCAGCAATGATCTTCCCAGAAACTCGGAGACTAAGACGTTGTATGTCCCTTAAAGCCTTCCACATCGTGTTTGTCGCGGCCTCAGTCATTCTGATGGCATTCCTGAGCGGATGGAGTTTCTTGGCGTATCAAGAGACTCACTCCACGGAATATCTCGTCTGGAGTCTGTGTGCGGCTAGCTCGGTGGTGGGCTTGGTGATTTACGGTCGCTTCTTCCTCAGGAAGCTTCGGAACATCAGTTTTCTATGAAATTCTGCTTGGGGATTTCCAGGGTCTTGGCTGCGGCATTTCTGTTAATGCCTTCCTTGAACGCGTGCACTGCCTGTTTTGGTAAGACCGATGAGGCTCTCGCACAGGGCATGAATGCGGGCATCTATGTGATGCTAGTTTTCGTGGTCGCTGCTTGGGTGTTATTCGGTAGTTTTTTTGTCTTTATTGCCCGTCGCTCCAAGCGTGTAAACGCGGAGACTGAAGCGGGTGAATCTCCTTTGGTTTGATAGTCTGAAAATTTTCGGAAATACATGACCTCTCTACTTCGATATTTTGGAATGCCGGAAGTGGCTTCGGCCCATGGCAATGGCATCGATGAATTGATCCTGTACGTGCATCTCCTCATGGGGGCGCTGTTTGTGGGATGGTTCGGCTACTTTGTCTTGGTGATGTTTCGTTTCAACAAGTCTTCCAATCCCAAGGCTGATTACGTGGGTGTCCGCAGCCATGCTTCGACTTATCTGGAGATTGGTGTGGCCATCGTGGAGACTGTTCTGCTGATTGGCCTTGCCGTGCCCCTTTGGGCCAAGGCCGTGGACAGTCCTCCAGGTGCGGACCAAAAGCCCATTGAAATCCAGGTGATGGCCCAGCAATTCGCTTGGGCGGCCCACTTCTCGGGAGCCGATGGCAAGTGGGGTAAGCAGGACACCAAGTTTGCCGACCGTGGCAATCCTTTCGGTTTGGATACCAGTGATGCCGCCGCCAAGGACGACATCTCTGTGGTGACCGAGGCGTTCCTGGTGCCAGTCAATCGGCCCGTGATTGCCAAGTTGTCGAGCATGGATGTGATTCACTGCTTCAAGGTTGCATCCATGCGGGTGACCCAAGACGTGGTTCCCGGCTTGACCATTCCTGTGCACTTTACGCCGACCAAGATTGGGGATTATACCATTACGTGCGCGCAGCTCTGCGGCAATGGGCACGCTTCGATGAAGGGTGTTTTCAAGGTGGTTTCGCAGGTGGATTACGATAAGTGGTTTGCAGAAAAGTCCAAGGCGGGTGGCGCAGGTGGCAGCTTCGAATAATCCTATCGTATCAGGTCCACCGATTGAGTCCGCCGGATCAGCCGCTGGTTTCATACCGGCGGCCTTTTTTTAATCACCATGGAGTCTCATATCCAACGGGTTCTGTGGGGAGCCCTGGTCGCCAGTTTGCTGGCGGTCTCGGTGGCTTACTTCCGTTCCCGGGGGGCACCTCCCGTTCTTAGCCAGCTGCATGTTTTCTCGCTGACCAATCAACTGGGGCAGACGGTGGGTAAGGATTCTCTTAAAGGGCGGATTAGTGTCGTCAACATAGTCTTCACCCGGTGTCCGACTCAGTGCCGACGATTGTCGGCACAAATGCAGCGGCTTCAGTCTCGAATTCCATCTGGGGTGCGCCTGGTTTCTCTGACTGCGGATCCCGAGTACGACACGCCGGAGGTTCTCAAGCGCTATGGATTGGAGTACCAAGCTTCCCCAGAAACCTGGTGGCTGCTCACCGGTCAAAAATCAGAAGTCTATCGGGTGGCAATTGCCGATTTGAAATTTGCTGTGGTCGAATCAGGCGAACCGTCTGAGAAATTGGAGGATCTATTTATCCACACGGCGGATTTTGGGGTGCTGGATTCCAAGGGTCGCTTGCGATTTGTTATCCACAGCGAAGATTCGGATGCTGAAGATCAGATTATCCGGTCCGTTAAGCGTCTCAAAGGCATCCTATGAACTCATCCCTCCATTTCCTGCCGCTGGTCAACGCCTGTCTCAATGGCTTGGCGGGCATTCTTTTGGTGGCCGGACTGATTCATATCAAGGCCGGGCGTCGTGAGGCACACCGCAAGTGCATGGTGGCGGCGTTTGTCACCTCTTGCGTCTTCCTGCTGTTGTACCTGACCCACAAGTACTTGCTGAAATCGGTTCACACCCCCTTCAAGGGCCCGGAGTTCCTTCGGCCCTGGTATTATGGGATGCTCTTTTCGCACATCCTTCTGGCCGCCGCGGTGCCGGTGTTGGCGATGATCACCTTGCGTCGTGCCAGTGCCGGAGACCTGGAGCGACATAAGAAGATCGCTCGTTGGACCTGGCCAATTTGGATGTATGTCTCGGTAACCGGAGTGTTGGTGTATCTGGTTCTGTACCAGATCTGGCCCTGATTGGAGATCGGGCGTGTTCGGCTGGAACGCCGTTCCTGCACGTTCGCTGCTCGGGGATTGCCCTGCGGGGCTCTCCGTTCGTTAAATCGTGTGACTGCGATCCTGATCGGGAAGCGCTCGGGTGGCATTCGGCCGAACGATGGACTTCGGTCCGGCCCCACGTTATTCGGAGCGTACTGTTCGGACGGGATGTATGCCCCCTCCGGCGTTGGATCAGGCCGCCTCAGGATCCCGCCACTTACCGTGTTCGCGGATGAGGTCCACCAACCGTTCGACCGCTTCGTCCTCAGGGATATTAAAACGAACCGGCTTCTTGCCCACGTAGAGGTTGATCTTGTTCGGAGCCCCGCCCACGTAGCCGAAGTCGGCGTCTGCCATCTCACCAGGACCATTAACGATGCAGCCCATGATGGCGATTTTCACGCCTTTGAGGTGTTCCGTCCGGGCTTTGATGCGCGCGGTGACCGTTTGCAAATTGAACAGAGTGCGGCCGCAGCTGGGACAGGCGACGTAATCGGTCTTGAAGGATCGGCAGCCGGAGGCTTGCAAGATGTTGAAAGCCAATCGCAGGGATTGCCCAGCGCCGGGTTCTGATCGGACAAGAATTGCATCGCCGATGCCATCAGCCAGCAGGGACCCGAGGTTGACGGCCGCCTGCAGTTGAGCCGTCTCCGGGGGCAATGCCTCAGAGGGGGCAATTAGCCGATCCTTGAGCAGTATGGGGTTGCGGCTGCCCAGCGCCGCCAACCGGACCGTTAGCAATCGGAAGGCGGTGATGGGAGGTAAGGAGACTCCATCTTGGACGGTGATCCACTGGGTCTCGCACGGGGGATGCGGAAAATCGGAGGTGGGGTCGACCTCCATGAGCTGGAGGTCTTCGTATATGGCCTCGGGTTTGACGTCGACCTTCGGGGAGATCTTCGGGGCCACCGCGTCGAAAGTGCTGCGTTCGACCACCACTCGAACCAGGTTCTCTCCGCCTGCTGGCAAATCACCCAAGGGTGACGCCACTGATTCGCGCCGTTTGAAATTGAAGGGGTCCCAGGGTAGGGAGGGGTTTCCGAGTCCTGAGTGGGATATCGTTAGTCGAGGGATCTGGGCTAGCAGGTCGTTGCAAACCGCGATCTCGCGCGGACTGTCTTCGGTCAGGGAGACACGGATCGTATCGCCAATACCGTCGCAGAGCAGGGATCCGATACCGATGGCCGACTTGATGCGGCCGTCCTCGCCTTCACCCGCCTCGGTGACGCCCAAATGCAGCGGGTAGTTCCAGTCGGGGCCCTCCAGGTCGAGGCGGGCGGTCAGCAGCCTGTAGCACTCGATCATTACCTTCGGATTGGAAGACTTCATCGAGAAGACGAAGTTGTGAAAACCGTTCTTGCGGCAAATGCGGGCAAATTCGAGGGCGCTTTCAACCATGCCCAGCGGGGAGTCGCCGTACCGGTTCATGATCCGGTCGCTGAGGGATCCGTGATTGGTTCCAATGCGCAGGGCGCGATTCAGACGCTTGGCTTCCAGCACCAGCGGCGTGAAGCGTTCCTCGATCCGTGCCAGTTCTTCAGCGTAGGCCTCGTCGGTGTATTCCTTGACCGCAAACTTTTTGCTGTCGGCGTAATTGCCTGGGTTGATTCGAACTTTTTCTACCCACTTAACCGCTTCCATCGCCGCGTCCGGCTTGAAATGGATGTCCGCCACGAGGGGAACGTGGCAACCGACCTGACGTAGTTCTTGGACGATATTTTGGAGGTTGGCTGCGTCCTTCACGGTCGGAGCCGTGATTCGAACGATCTGGCACCCCACGGCCACGAGTTCCAAGGTCTGCCGCACGCATTCGGCGGTGTCCATGGTGTCGCAGGTGAGCATCGATTGCTTGACCACCGGGTGATCACCCCCAAGCACCACGCCGCCGCAAGCGGGGTCGCCCACAGTGACGTTGCGGGCGGGTCTGCGGCTGTAACTCCAGGGAGAAGGGCAATACTTCATGAATCGCTGAGAGGAAATAAACGGGATGTCGGCTGGCGGCGTCAACGCTTCGGAGAATCGTTCCGGAGGTTCTGTGTGCCGACCCTTATGGGGCCGGAGTTGGCTGCGATGGGGTTTCGATAACGGTTTCTTGGCGGAACATTGCCTTAAACAGTGGGCCTCGTTTCACCACATCAAAGAAGGAAACATAGGCCATGAAGCTGAGCAGGATCACTGCGAAGGCCGACGTCGCAATTTCTTGGAAGCGCGGAGCGACGCGGCGGCGGGTGATGATCTCATAGAGGGCTAGGGTAATGTGCCCGCCATCCAATACCGGAATCGGCAGCAAGTTGATGATGGCCAAGTTGACATTCAGCATCACAAGAAAGCTCAGGGCCAAGCGGATATCGGCGTTCACGTCGGCGGCGAGTTTGCCGAAGATTCCCACCGGTCCGCTCATGTCTTTGGCGCTCACGCCTGTTTCCTTGGAGTGCGCCAAGGCACCGACCAATTCCCCCATCTGGACCAACACCCCAGAAACCTGCTCCCAAGGGGTTGGACCTGGTCGTTGCAATTGATAGGTCAGCACGCGGCTCGGGGAGATCGTCACACCGATTCGGGCCACTCCGCTAGAAGGGTCCACCCGAGGGGTCACGGTGAAGGTCATGCGCTGGCTCGCGCGTTGCACCTCGACCTGAGCCGGTTTGCTTGTTTGGGCCCTTATGAGATCCACCAATTGGGATTGTCCCACCACAGGAACCCCGCCGAATGAGACGAACTGGTCATTCACGGCCAGCCCGGCCGCCTGAGCGGCACCGCCCGGAGCCAAATCCATGATCACTGGATGATCTTTGGGGTCTAGGTTGAGCAACTTGAGCCCGAAGGTGGGGTTGACGAGGGCCGTCAGTACATAATTGGAGACCGAATCTCCTCGGGCGATCTCCACCGGGATGGTCTGGGACCGGGCCAGCACCGTGAAGCGTTGGACGTCTTGCCAGCGACTCACAATTTTACCGTCGACCCGGAGGACTCGATCTCCCTCTCGGATGCCCAACCGCGCCTCTGCAGAATCGGGTTCGACGTAGCCGATGATCGGCGGGTTGACCGGGACGGGCAGGCCGACGAGCCAGATCACGCTGGCGATGGCCAAGGCAAAGAAAATGTTCATGGCCGGTCCGGCGAGGGCGACCCAGATCCTCGAGACGGGCGAGGCCGGCGGCACCGCCGGATCCGCTGCGCCTTCGATGGTCTCGGAAGTCAGCATCTGAGGCAGCTTCACGAAGCCCCCAGCTGGAATCCAACGCACGGCCCATTCGACCCCTTGCCGGTCTACCCATCCGAACACCTTGGGTCCGAAACCGATGGAAAACCCGAGAACCACCATGCGGCGCAAACGGGCCATCCAAAAATGCCCGTATTCATGGACGAACACGGAGGCACCGAAGAATACAATCACCGCGAGCACCACGTAGGCTTTGTGAAACAAATCTCCGATCATGAACGTGCTCCACCGTAGATAATGGATTCCTAGTGAGCAATCGCCACTCTGGAAAAAAGCACATCATCCATTCTGACGGCCCGCACCTCGATGCGATTTTTGGTAAAGCCCGTTTGACGTAGACCGCTTTCGCGGTGATAGGTCTAGATTAAATTGGTTTTCCAGTGACTAAATTTCATTCGCTGTAGGCGTTGGACTGCAGGTTTATGGACTGGAGGTTTAGAACGAGACGCCGGATTCTTGAATGTGTGGATGTTTGAATCCGGGCCCTTTCCGCTGGTCGTTGGGTCAAATTATGTTTCTGCTCGCCCTCAAAATGCTGCTCGGTGACCGTGCCAAGTATTGGATGCTGGTCGGGGGTTTGGCGTTTTCATCCCTGCTAATGACTCAGCAGTACTCTGTTTTCCAGGGATTGATGTCTTGGACGACGAGCCACATGCGCAACATGCGGGCTTCGATCTGGGTCGTCGAATCTCGCGTAGAGCAGGTGAATGAATCCAAGGCCATGCGGGACACCGACTTGAATCGGGTTCGCTCGGTTGAAGGGGTCGACTTTGCCGTACCCCTGTTTCAGGGAGTCCTCAAGGCCCGGACTGCAGACGGTTCCGACAAGATGATTCAGATGATCGGACTGCACGCCGGGACCCTTTACGGGCGTCCTCCTCGCATGATCGAGGGCGATATTGCCCAATTGCGTCTGCCCAACAGCGTTGTCATCGATACGCTCGCGATGGAGGTCACCCGTCTCGGATCGGGGATGGGCAGGCCGTTGAAGGTAGGGGACGTGTTTGAGATTAACGATCGGGAGGCCAGGGTCGTCGGCATCTGCCAAACGGAACGACACTTCTTTGGGTACCCGTATGTTTTCTCCAGTTACGATCAGGCCCTCCAGTATTCACCGCGTCAGCGGAAGATGCTTTCGATGATCCTGGCAGAGCCAAAACCCGGGTGGGACACGGCGGAGGTCGCTCAGCGAATCAAGAGCGAGACCGGTCTTCGTGCCTTCACCGTTCCACAACTCGAAGCTTCTACGATCCGATGGGTCTGGAACAATACGGGCATCCCCATCTCCTTCTTGACCACCATTGTTTTGGGCTTCGTGGTTGGGGTGGCGGTCTGTGGCCAGACGTTCTATTCCTTCGTCCTGGAGAACCTGCGAAACCTCGGTGCCCTCAAGGCCATGGGGGCCAGCAACAGCCTTTTAGCCGGAATGCTCCTGTTTCAGGCCATGATCGTAGGCCTGATTGGATTCGGCATGGGGATCGGACTGACGGCGCTCTTTGGCTTAACGGTCGCTCAGAGCGGACAACCGCCGTTCAAGGCAGACGCTGCCTTCGTGTTCCAGTCATTGGCTGCTGTTCTTGTCATTTGTGCGCTCGCGGCGTTGTTCGGTATCCGGCGCGTGGCCAAGCTGGAGCCGGCGATCGTGTTCCGTGGTTGATCCTCGCTGATGACCACCCCATTTCGCTTTGTGAACCCAGTCTCACTGACTGCTGCCCCGGTCGTCTGCAACCCATCGGGCAGTTTGGCCGTCGGCGCCCGAGACATCGTCAAGGTGTTTGGTGTGGGGGATGCCCGCACTCAGGCCTTGAAGGGGGCTGATTTTGAGGCGAGCGAGGGTGAGTTGCACCTCATTGTCGGTCCTTCTGG
>JAPLUF010000028.1 GCA_026397755.1 Verrucomicrobiota bacterium | reverse complement strand
GCGGCGGTGGCTGGCGCGGCGACCGTGGCGGTGGCGGCGGCGGTGGCGATCGTTACTGATCCCGCTGATCATTTATTCCGCTGATCTCGATGATCCTCCTGATTTCTCCTCAAAGCCCGCGTCCCGATAAGGTCGCGGGCTTTTTGTCTATCGGTGTTTGACGGGTGCTAAATAGATGCTCAACAAGTGGCCTCGTGGAGAAATCTGGTAGCTGTAGCCCCTCTTGATTTCCAGGCAGTCAGGGCCATGGAGCATCAGATTCGGATATTGGATCGCTCACGCGGCGCCGTTCCACGGGGCAGGTTGGCTGCCAACAGAACGAACATGGGGCTTCGACTTGACGGCACCGGGTGCGTTAGTGATTCCTTTTGAAACCACGATCCGACGAACAGAATTTTTTAGAACCTTCCTCTTTCATGTCTGAAACCCCAGAAATACCCGAAGCGAACGATCCGTTCAGTAAACAGGTGGCCATCACCATTGCGTTGCTGGCTGTAGTACTGGCATTCATCGAAAACAAGGGCGACAACGCCAAGACCGACGCCATCATCAAGACCAGCGAAGCTTCCAATCGTTGGGGATACTACCAGTCCAAGAGCATCAAGCAGAACATCTACGAGACCGAGTTGGAGATCCTGTCGTATCTTAAGCCGGTGGTTTCCGAGGCAGGCACGGTAGATCCGGAAGTCACCGCCCATCGGAAGGCCTTATCGGCTTCCATGGCAAAGGCTGCGGCGACGGCCAAGCGATACGACTCCGAAAAGGGCGACATTAAGAAGGAGGCCGAGCAGTTTGAGGCGGCGGCCGAAGCCAACGGCAAGATCAACGATCGCTGCGATCAGGGCGCGTTGTCGCTCCAAATTGCAGTGGTAGTCTGCTCGGTGGCCATCCTCTCACGCTGGCGACTTTTCTGGTATATCGGGCTCGGCTTGGGTGTGGCCGGTGCCTTGATCGGATTGAGTGCCTTCCGGATTTGACCGGAGTGCATTCGGGTCGGGCCGGAGCTTGGAGTTTTTCAGAGGATGTTGGCGGCCAACTCGGCGAGGTCGCTGCGTTCACCTTGCTGAAGTTCTACATGGGCCGCCAAGGCCTGCTCCTTGAAGCGGCTGATGATATAGTTGAAACCATTGGAGGCCACATCGACGTAAGGATTGTCGATTTGGTAGGGGTCTCCGGTGAGGATGATCTTAGTCCCGTGACCGACGCGGGTAAGAATCGTTTTGGCCTCGAGCGGTGTTAGATTCTGGGCTTCGTCCACGATCATGAATTGATGAGCGATGCTTCGGCCACGAATATAACTCAAGGCTTCAACCACGATGGTGCCGGCTCGAAGCATGTCCCCGGTTCGGCGGTGCTCGTGACCCATGTTCAGATCTCCCAGCATTTCGAGCGCATCGTGAATAGGTTGCATCCACGGTGAGAGTTTCTCGTTGAGTGATCCGGGTAGGAATCCTAGTTCCTTGCCCATGGCAATCGTGGGGCGAGCCACCATCAGCCTCCGAAACTCGCGGTCGTTCACCGTCCGCTTGAGCCCTGCAGCTAATGCCAACAGGGTTTTTCCGGTGCCGGCTTTCCCCATGAGAGTGACCAGTTTCACGCGCTGGTCGAGCAGCGCGTCTAGGGCGAAGTGCTGTTCGCGGTTTTTGGGCCGGATACCCCAGACGTTGTGGCAATCTTGGAGAGGAATGAGCTTGGTGCCACTGGCATCCACTTTGCAGAGCACGGTTCTCTTCGAGTTTCCCTCCTCAATGAGTGTGCAGTACTCGTTAGGATGCCGCACCCGTGCTTGCGGGAGCGTCACCTCGCCGTTGAACTTGAGTTCGGCGATCGAGGCCGCAGGCAAAGTCAATTCGAACATCCCCGTGTAGAGGTCCTTCAGGTTGACCTGATCGGTTTCGTAATCTTCTGCGGCCAGTCCATAGACGTCGGCCTTGAGCCGAAGATTGATGTCCTTAGTGACCAAGATGGTCGGGCAGGATTTGTCGTTGGCTTGGATGCACAGGGCTTGAGCGAGGATCCGATTGTCCATGCTGCCAGTGGCCATCACATCCAGTGCGGAACCAGCCTTGGGTGCGGACAGAAAAACGATCTGAAGACGGCCGCCGTTGGCCAGTTGGACGCCCTTGTTGAGATTGCCTTGGCGGCGGAGGGCATCGAGTCGTCGGGAAACAGTCCGGGCATTTTGACCGCGCTCGCTCGTCTCACGCTTGAATTTATCGACCTCCTCCAGGACCTCGATAGGGATGAGAACGTGGTTGTCCTGAAAGTTGAGCAGCGCGTTCGGATCGTGGAGCAGGACATTGGTATCGAGAACGTAGTTCTTAATCCGATTCCCCCCTGAATCGGTGCCGGGTGAGGCCGTTGAAGCGGAGTTGCCCCGGGATTTGCGGGGAGATTTCGCGAGCCCCTTGGGCTTTGTGCCGACCGGATCCGATGCGCTGTCCATCACTTTTCTGTGATGCTTCGGACGCAGGTCAGGGTTCAAGAGCAATCCTTCGTTCACCGTCAATTGGGCCGCAGAACGCAGTGACTTTTGGGTGACGGCCCGCGGGAAGCCGTCTGTCAGAGTCTGTACGACACTCAATCGACCATCGGACACCTTTTGTCCATAGAGGTGCTGCAAGGTCAGGCCATGAAGATGAATGAACGATTCAATGAGGAGCGAGGTGAGGTGGTAGAATTGACCCCCGGTGGCGGGCGCCTGCCCGAGGGGTTGACTGAGGGATTCCAGGTGCGGGTGGTCCGTCGCATCGATGGAGACCATCGACTGGTGGAGCGAGAGGGCCGGGAATGGGTGGTGGCCCTGACCCAGATGCGCTTTCGACGTCGATCTCTCGCACCCCTGCCGACCACCGCGTGTGAGACTTGGAACCTGCCGCTGCGCGGAGTTCGCCCGCAGACCCCGAATCAGCGCGGTATTGCGGGCATCAACCCGGGTTTTCACCGTGCGATGCATTGAGGATCCGCTCGGCGCATGGCAGCGCGACATTCTTACGCGTTGCACCCAAGGTCTTACCGGCGTGAGACTGTTCGCCTCATGTCTGCACAGGTCATCGCCGTCGCCAATCAAAAGGGTGGGGTGGGGAAGACAACCACTAGCATCAATCTCGCCGCAGGACTCGCGATGCGGGGCTACTCCGTGCTGCTGATCGATCTAGATTCGCAGGCCAATGCCACCAGTGGTTTGGGCCTCGAAAAAACCGAGGGAGGCAGCGTGTATCGACCGTTGTTGGGTCTGGGCAGCCTGGAAGATCGCATCCGGCCCACGGCCTATCCCAACCTATCGATGATCGGTAGCGAGTTGGATTTGTGCGGCATCGAGGTAGAACTGGCTCGCTCTGAGGATGCTGTGCTGCGCCTCCGTAAAATCCTCCAACCATTGAAGGAGTCCGGACGCTTTCAGGTCATCTTGCTCGATTGCGCCCCATCTCTGGGCATCATGACCCTCAATTGCTTTGCGGCAGCCGACCGATTGGTCGTGCCGTTGCAATGTGAGTATTATGCGCTCGAGGGCATCGCCATGCTGACTCGCGTGATTAATCAGGTGCGCGAGAATGGCATCAATCCGGGTTTGGATATCTTGGGTGTGGTGATGACGATGTTCGACTCCCGGACCCGACTGGCGCAGAGCGTGGTTGCCGAGGTTCGGCAGCATTTTGGTGAGAAGGTCTTCGAAACGGTCATTCCCCGGACCACCCGATTGGCCGAGGCTCCCAGCCACGGCAAGCCCATTATGGCTTACGATCCCTACAGCGCGGGCGCCGCGGCCTACGAGGTGTTGTCAGGCGAGGTGGCTCAACGACTGGGATTGCCCGGGGTGGTTTGATTCCAAGTTTGGGCGAGTGACGGGTGGCGATCAAGGACCGTCGACCCAGGATCGACCAAGGACTGACTTTCCTCGGCAGGGTTCCGTGTGGCAGGGTTCGCCCATGAGATTCCCCGCCGTGATTTGGACCGCACTCGTGTCGGCTTTCGTGTCGGCCACGGTGGTTCTGGCTGCTGATCGGCCCAACATCCTGTTCATCATGACCGATGACCATGCGGCCCACGCCATCAGCGCGTATGGCAGTCGGATTAATCGGACCCCAAATCTCGACCGCCTGGCCGCCCAGGGTTTGCGTCTGGACCGTTGTTTTGCTGGCAATTCGATTTGCACGCCGAGCCGGGCGACCCTTTTGACCGGGCAGTACAGTCATCGCAACGGAGTGCCGGTGTTCAATGATATTGATCCGACGAAGACGACTGTGGCCCACCGGATGCAGCAAGCGGGGTATTACACCGCGATGCTGGGCAAGTGGCACCTCGGTTCAGACCCTCAAGGTTTCGACGACTGGAATATCCTCCCGGGGCAGGGGCGCTACAACGACCCGATCCTCTACGACCGGAGCGGTCACCGGATCTACAAGGGCTACGTCACGGAGATCATCACGGAGTTGACCGTAGGACTGCTCAAGAACCGGCCCAAGGACAAGCCCTTCTTTTTGATGTGCCATCATAAGGCTCCGCACCGCGAGTGGACGCCCTCTGAGAAGTACCGCCGCGAGTTTGCCGGACGGGAATTTCCGGAGCCGCCCACGTTTCGGGACAACTACGAAGGCCGATCCGACGCCCTGAAGCAGAACCACCAGTCGGTGTTCAAGAACTTGACGCGGCATGACCTCAAGATGGTTCCACCCGCCGGGTTGTCGGACACGGAGCGCCAGCGCTGGATGGGGCAGGTGCCTAAGGAGGTGACGGTCCGTGAGAATGGCCAGGAGCGCGTCTTGCGCGGAGACGACCTCGATCGTTGGAAATACAACCGCTACTTGCAGGACTATCTGGGCTGCGTTCAAAGCGTGGATGACAGCGTAGGTCAATTGCTCGACTGGATTGATGCCAACGGCCTGAAGGACAACACGGTGGTGATTTACACCAGCGACCAGGGCTTCTTCCTCGGTGACCATGGGATGTACGACAAGCGCTTCATGTATGAGCCCTCCTTCCGCATGCCCTTCCTAATGCGATGGCCTGGCCACATCCGCCCCGGAACCGTCAGTGAGTCCCTGGCGGTCAACTGTGATTTTGCTCCGACGTTCCTAGACCTGGCGGGGGCTCAGATTCCTGCGGACATGAATGGTCGGAGTTTGCAGCCTTTGTTTAGCGGCCAGTCTCCGGCCGGGTGGCGGCAGGAAGTTTATTACCGCTATTACCACGATCCCGGCCATCACAACACTCGGGCCCACTACGGCGTTCGCACCGCGACCCACAAACTCATCCACTACTGGAAGATTGACCAATGGGAACTCTTTGACCTCGTTCGTGATCCGAATGAGATGAAGAACCTCGCCAGTGATCCTGGCTCAAAGGCTGTGATGACCGATCTCAAGGCCCGCTTGGTGCGTGTTCAGGCGGAGTTGGGCGACACCGGTCAATTCACAGACAAGATTCCTGCCGACACGGTGGATCGCCGGCCGAAGCAGTTGGATCACAAGCACCCGGACTCGCAGCTTTGAGTCCGGATCCCTGCGTCAGGAGAGCCCGCTACCGGCTCAGTCCTTGGGCTCTGGCAGCCAGCAGGCGAGGCCGGCGGCCGGGATGAACAGGATCGCCGCGTATAGCAGCGCTTGGCGGACATCGCCCACTTTGGTGAACAGGCCGAAAAAGACCGTACCGCCTGCCGCGATGAGCCGACCGATGTTGTAGCAGAAGCCGGCCCCGGTCGTCCGGAGCAACGTGGGAAATAGTGGCGGTAAGCACATCGTGAAGAGCCCGAACACTCCCTGGCACAGTCCGATAAAAAAGAATCCGATGAGGATAGCAAAGTGGGCTCGAGCTTCCAGGAACGTCACCCCCATGACCACGCCGTAGATGAGGCAGAAAGAAACCACCGCCTTGCGATACCCGACCGCCCGGGCCACAGCCGCCGCCGCATAATTTCCTAGGATCGAGCCCGCCATGAGGACCATGAGTGCGATCACGGCGGCTCGGTTTTGACCCGCGGACGAAAGGTCCCGAACCTCGGGCAGGTCGCGGATGTACTTTTGCTGCCAGAACATGAAGGTCCAATGAGCAGTCAGCGATACACCGCAAATGGCCAAGACGATCCACGTGGTTTTCGCGGCCGTCCCGCGAAACAGATCAGTTAGTCCGGGTGGTTTTTCAGAACCGGCCCGTGCGGCATGCCATTCGTCTGTTTCGGGAACCGCCCGCCGGATCCACAACACAATGAGGGCTGGGAAAACACCAACTAGAAAGATGTAGCGAGGCTCCGCGTTCTCAAAGAGGTAGCCGAAGAAGCAGGCGAGCAGCACGCCGATATTTACCGCGGTCTGGAGGGTGGCGGCGATCCACGGTCGCCAGCGTTTGGGCCAAGTTTCCGACAGCAGCGAGGCCCCTACAGCCCACTCGCCTCCGATGCCCAGGGCCGAGAGGAAGCGGAATACCATCAGGTGCCACCATTCGGTAGAGATCGCCGACAGCCCGGTGAAGGCGGCGTAGCAGAGGATGGTCAGGCAGAGGGCTCGGCTCCGGCCCATCAAGTCTCCGATGCGTCCGAAGAAAGCACCGCCCAAGGCCCAACCAATGAGAAAGGCCGCATTAATGAGCGCGCCTTTTTCTCCCACCTGCTTGTCGGTGCGGGGCAGGACCAATAACTGCGCCACGAACGGGGTCGCGACCAGCGTGTAAATGTGCATGTCCAGCCCGTCGAACATCCATCCCAGCCAAGCCGCCAGGCCGGACTTCTTCTGCTGTGAGGTCAGGGTGCGAAAACCGGTGGCTTCAGAAGTAGAGGACATGGCGCGGGCGGGTGGGTCGAGTCAGTGAACCCCATCCTAGCCACCCACCTCAAGCCTGGGTTGTGCCGTGTCTTCTGGACTACTTCAGCGCCTCGCACTGGCGGCGCAGCGCCTGGTGCAGAATAAAGGCGGTGTCTGGGCCCACCGAATTCACCTCGCCATAGGGAGCACCTTGGGCTCCGAAGAGGTGCGGGGGCTCAGTGTCCCACTCCGACTTGGGCAGGATGTAGCCGATTTCATCATTGGCCAGACCTAGTATGAATTTCACCCGGCCGGGCATGAGTTCGCGCAACGGAGGGACCTCCAAGGGTTCGATATCGTAGTCGCCACCCGGGGCTCGCACGATGCCGCCGTTGACGATCTCCGGGTACACCTCGCCAGGAATGCAGGCCATCGAAACCTCTCCTAACCGCAGGATTCCCACTTCAGTCCGGAAGTGGAGCCAACGGCTATGTCCCCGCTCGAGCAGGCCCAGCATTGAGGCCAGCATGAAGCCGGTGTTGCGCAGCGGCAGGTCGAGAGTTCGGGCTTCGATGCCGATCGGCACCGCACCGACTCCGGGATCTTTGGCCGAGGCGATCCGATCGAGGATGCGCGAGGCAATTTGATTGCCCACGGCCCGAGTCTTGTCGTGCGAGGGCTCCTTGAAATCGGTTTTCAGGAACGGGTCGTGCACCGTGACCGACGGGTGCGTGGTCATGAGTCCACCGACGGCTCCGTTCACATAGACATGGATGCCGCCCAACCCCGGTTTGTGCAGGGTGCTTCCGTAGCGGATACCCTTTTCCAGGGACTCTCGAATGATTCCCGGAAAATCGGCTGTGATGTCGCGATTGTTCGACCAGGGAGTTTCTGGGTGGTTAGCCCAGCCGACCAGCGTTCCGAGGGTTAGCCCGTTGGCTGCATCGAGGAAGTGCAGGACGCGAACATCGGGATCGTACACCTCGGGCTTCCGGGTGTCGGCGACCAACCCGGCGGGCGACACGGTCAACTCGTGGGCCGCCATGCGGGCCGATTTGAGCGAGCGGACTGAGTCTTCGACCACACCCACGCAGGCCGCGATGACTTGCTCGCGGTAGCGGGGATTTACGCCGGAATGGAGTGCATCGGGGCCCCAGAGTCCGAGCAAGTCGGGGGTGGAATGATTGTGGGTCGAGCAGACGATCGTGTAATCCACCTTTAGGTCGGCGGAGATGCGTTTGCGGACAGCAACCACGTCGTCATGGAAGAACCCGATGGCGTCAATCGACACGAGGGCGATGCGCCGCTGACCGTTGTCGATAACCACCCCCACGGCCTCGAGGTCATCGTGAATATTGGTGGCCGAACGTCCCTGGCTGAACCCTGCCATCCAGACGGGCTCGGCCGGATTGTTCATGTCCGGGTTCAGAGAGCGTCGGCCGAAACCGACCTTCAGCGGGCCAGCCTCGGCGGTGGCAGACGAGTGGGGATGATGGAGTTCCACTGAGTACCCCGGCTGGCGGTCTTGGGTGACCCAGACGAAGCGACCCACGAGGCCGCCCATGACGGCCACGGCCAACACCAAAGTTCCTCGGAGGAGGCGTTTCCAACCGGTCGGCTTTCCAAGAGCGCGGGACATGCGGATACGCTACGGGTCGCCCGTCCTGGTGCAATGCGGCAGAAGCTCCCCTGGATCTCGCAGGCGAGCGTCGGCTCGGCACACTGGCAGAACTAGCCTTTAGACTTTGAACAATTCCTTGGGGATTTCCACGCGGCTCCCCTTGAGGACGGCTTCTTGGGCCTTGGCCGCCATGACCACGGCGCGGTAGCCCACTTCGGCGCTGGCTTCGGGCTTGGTGCCGTCGTTGACGTGTTCGACGAATTTTTCTAGCGCGTAGCGGACGGGTGAGTCGGTCTCCGACGCCGCTTCGGCCGGCTTCTTGCCCTGGGCCAAGATCTTGGTGGCATTGGCCACGAGGGCGATGCCGGAGTCGGTCAGGAAGTCTTCCTTGCGAGCGTACACTTCCCAGCCCAGCAGTTCGGCGTCGGACTCTTTGAACATCCACGCCCGGTTGTCGCGGATGAGCACCGCCGCTGAGGCACCAAAATAGATGTCATGCTCGCCTTCGAACGAGTTGGCCAGAGTGGCGCTCCAAGAATGGCGGATGCCGTTGGCGAACTCCACCACGACATGGACCGTGTCGGCCACCTCGCGGTCGTCTTGCCATTGAGTAATGCCGCCGAACCCAGTCACCGAAACCGGGGTGCTGCCCAAGTACCATCCCGCCGTGTCGAGACTGTGGATGCCAATTTCTCCGACGAGCCCCAGTGATGTTTCTTTGTACAAGCGCCAGTTGAGGGCCTTCTCGCGGTCGGGATTAGGGGAGGCCTTGCGCCAGCTCGTCTTTTTGTTCCATTGGCCACGACTCATCGCCGGCTTTCCGGTGGCTCCGGTGCGGATGAACTTCAGCACATGATGGTGTTGGGGATTCTCACGGAACTGCATGCCCGACTGGAAAATCTGTTTGGCGGGCAGCGTGGCAGCGATTTGCGCGATGGCTCGGGCCTTGTCGATGGTGTGGGCGATGGGGGCCTCGAGGTACACGTGCTTGCCGGCCTTCATCGCGGCGATGGCCAGGTCGCGGTGCTGGTGCGTGGGCGTGGCAATGACCACGGCCTGGACGTTTGCGTCGGCCAAGAGCTCTTCGGCTGTAGCGTAACCTTTGGCGGTGGGAGCGGTGTCGGCCGCCCGCTTCAGGGTCGACTTGTAATGATCACAAATGGCGACCACCGGCGCGTTGGGCAACTTGCCGAGGTGGGTGATGATCTCGCGCCCTTGGGGGCCGAGACCGATGACACCGAATTTCACGGGCGGTCCCAACGGCTTCTCCTTGTAGGTCGGATCGGCCTTGGGTGGGGGCAGCGTTTTGTCGCCGGCTGCCTTGTTGGCTTCTTCAGCGGTGATGGGAACGGCTCCCATCAGTGCCAGCATGCTGGCCATGGAGGCACCCTTGAAAAAGGTGCGGCGATTGAGATCCGGTCCGGTCGAGTCGTTCTGCATAGGAGAGGTGGCGGGAACCTTAAAGGGGTCGCCCTGGGAAGCAAACGGTTCAGAGCGACTGAAAATTCATTCGTTCTCCTGCGGACTGTCGCATGAATCGGGCCTTCGAGTGCCTTGCATCGATAAGTGGGTTAGGCCTGTTTGGAATTTACCTTCAACCACGCCCCGTAATCTCCCTCGGTCATCTCCCCGGCCGCCAGTGCCAGAGTGCGGAGAACCACATCCACTTCAGTCGCTGCGAATCGAAACCCGTTGAGTTCTAGAAACAGGATGGCGGCCGCGAAACCGATCCGCTTGTTGCCATCTAAGAACGGGTGATTTTTCGTCAAGCCGAAGCTGTAGCTCGCCGCGAGGTCGAACAGGGAAGGGTTGCTATACGTGAACGCGTTCCGGGGTTTGCCCAATGCGGAATCGAGCAACTCTTCATCTCGGATGCCCGCCAAACCACCGTGCTCGGCCAGAATGCCTTCGTGGAACGCGATCACGACATCCCTGCGGACCCAGACCGGTTCCTTCATTTGGCCAGTTCCCGCAGCGCATTGCGGTATCGTTGGGCGATACCCTCGGCCATCGCCATCTGATGGGCGAACGGGTCGTTGTTGGGCGTCACCCGGTAGCCTCCATCTGGGGACTCCGAAAAGATCAGCGTGTCGCCTTCATCGGCCTTGAGGTGGGCCAGCGCCTCTTTCGGTAGCACCAGACCCACCGAATTGCCCACTTTGCGAAGTTTCAGTTCCAGAACCATGGCGCGACCGTAGACACAGGTGTGATCACGTCAAGCCGTTGGGTGCTTCAAGATCCCGCTCATTCCGCGAAGCTGAGCACTCCGGAGCTTTTGTCGGCCGAGCGCTGCTGTTATCTTATCTGTGCCTTGTCCGACAGCCTCTTTCAGCTCAAATCCGAGTACGAGCCAGCCGGCGATCAACCGGCAGCGATCGTCAAGCTCGTCGCGGGATTGCAGCGGGGGGAGCGCAATCAGGTGCTTCTGGGGGTCACCGGGTCGGGCAAGACCTTCACCATGGCCAATGTGGTGGCCCAGTTGGGAAGACCTACCTTGGTTTTGTCCCACAACAAGACCCTGGCGGCCCAGCTCTACGCGGAGTTCAAGAGCTTCTTCCCGGACAACGCCGTCGAATACTTCGTCAGCTACTTCGACTTCTACCAACCCGAGGCTTACATCCCGCGCACCGACACCTTCATCGAGAAGGACAGCAGCGTGAATGAAGAGATCGAGCGGTTGCGCCTCTCCACCATGAACTCGCTGCTGTCGCGGCGGGATGTCTTGGTGGTGGCTTCGGTATCGTGCATTTACGGCATCGGCGACCGGCGCGATTACGAAAGCATGGTCATTCCGCTGCGCATCGGTCAGTCGCTCAGCCGGGAGCAGTTGCTCACCCGGTTGGTGGACCTCCAGTACTCGCGCAACGACTTTGATCTCACCCGGGGCAAGTTCCGGGTCCGGGGTGATGTGGTGGAACTGCATCCGGCCTACACCGAAGACGCCCTGCGCATTGAGTTCTTCGGTGAAGAATTGGAGCGGTTCACACGCTTCGATCCGTTGACGGGCGACACGTTGGAATCGCTGGACGCCATCAACATCTTCCCGAGTAAGCAGTTCGCCACACCGCAGGAGAAAATTAATGCGTCCATCCTCTCCATTCGGGAGGAACTGGGTTTGCGCATCGCTGAGTTCGAAATGGAGGGCAAACTGCTCGAGGCCCAGCGCATTAAAATGCGGTGCGAGTTCGATTTGGAGCAGCTGCAAGAACTCGGGTTCTGCTCGGGCATTGAGAATTACTCCCGACATATTACCGGGCGGCCCAAGGGATCTCGACCGGGCACGCTCATGGATTTCTTTCCAGAGGACTTTATCCTCTTGATCGACGAATCCCACGCAACCTTGCCTCAGGTGGGAGGCATGCATGCCGGAGATTTGGCCCGCAAAACTGTTCTGGTGAACCATGGGTTTCGATTGCCCAGCGCGCTGGACAATCGGCCTCTTAATTTCGAGGAGTTCCGATCCCTCATTGGGCAGGCGGTGCACATTAGCGCCACCCCGGGTCCGCTGGAAATGGGGTGGGCAGGGCCAACGAATGTGGCTGAGCAAATTGTCCGGCCCACCGGACTGGTGGATCCCATGGTGGAGATCAAGCCGCTGAAGGGGCAGATCGACGACTTGTTGCACGAAGCACGGATCACGATCGAGCGCGGCGAACGGGTGTTGGTGAGCACCCTGACCAAGCGGACCGCCGAGGAATTGACTGATTACCTCCGCGATCTCGGCGTGAACGTGCGCTATCTGCACAGTGAGATCGACGCCATCGAGCGGGTGGAGATCTTGCGGGCGCTGCGCAAAGGAGAATGCGACGTGCTCATAGGCATCAATCTTCTGCGGGAAGGGTTGGATTTACCGGAAGTTTCTCTGGTGGCCATTCTCGACGCCGACAAGGAAGGCTACTTGCGCAGCACCACCAGCTTGATCCAGACCGCCGGCCGAGCAGCCCGGCATCTCAATGGGCGAGTGATTCTCTACGCCGACATTCGCACCCAGAGCATTCAGAAGTTTCTGGCTGTGGCCGATTACCGCCGGGCAAAGCAAATGGCGCACAACAAGGCCAATAATATCACCCCGCGCAGCGTGACGCGCAGCATCGAGGAGGGACTGAGTAGCGTGGGGTCCGGGCGCAATGCTGCTTCGGCCATTCTCAACGAGAGTGTCGAAAACATCGACCTGACGGAAACTATCCGGGAGTTGGAAGGCGAGATGATCGAGGCTTCCAACAATTTGGAGTTCGAGAAGGCGGCCCTCTTGCGGGATCAAATTCGCGAACTGAGGAGCCGCCTCAGCGGAGCGGAGACCAAGAACCCCGGGGCAGGGAACCGCGCCCGCTCTGACGATGCCAAGGCTCGCCGGAAGGGTCGCGGGCGCTCTCGTTGAACCGAGCGCCCGCGAACCCATTAAACAGTTTAGTTTTTGGCCAAGGCCATCTGGGTCAGTCGGCGGGCGATGAACTCGCGGACCTTAGGAATCTTGCAGTCTTTGAGCAGTTCGGCGGCCCGGTCGGCGTCGGTCGAAACGGGTCCCTCGGTGGCATACCAGTAGAGCAGGGGCAGGTTGAAGTCGCTGGCATCTTCGGCATGGCTCAGCAGTCCCTTGAGAATGCTCCACCGCTGGGCAGCGGGAACACGCTGGGCGGCGCTGGCCACGGCCCGTCGTACTACGGGCGAGGGGTCATCGGTGGCCAAGGCGACCAGAGCTTCGACGGCGCTGCCGGCCAATTGCTCGAAGGTCGGCTCGTTGAAGAGCATGCCGGAGTGCTCGAAGAAGGTCTGAACGGCCCAGGCGCGAATTTGAGGCTCGGGATCACGGATCCAGCGGGCGGCGTCTTCGGGCAGAATGCGCCCGGTCAGGTGCAACGCCCAAAGCGCCCGGAGGCGGGAGGTGGCGTCACCGGAGCCGTCCACGGCATCGAGCAGCGCCTCCAGCGCGGGCATCTTCTCGGCTGCCTTTCGGGTGCGCGCATAGTCGCGGATGCCGGCGGGAATTTCGTCCACCGATTCCTGGGCGCCCGCGGCGGCTACCCGCTCTTGCAACACGCGTCGGGCATGGCGGCTGAGCCATTCGTTCTTTGACCCCACGAGCGAGACCAATTGATTGGGAGTGAGCGCGGCCAGATTCGTGCGGGTCACCGGTTGGTTCTCATAGACGATCTTGTAGATGCGGCCGCTGGAGTGATCGTGGCCGTCCTCCCGACCGTGGTGGCATTGATTGGCGTCGTACCAGTCGATCACGAAAACGCTGCCGTCCGGGTC
Source organism: Verrucomicrobiota bacterium (assembly GCA_026397755.1). Lineage (GTDB taxonomy): Bacteria > Verrucomicrobiota > Verrucomicrobiia > Limisphaerales > UBA9464 > SXXZ01. Next base: position 12,502 of record JAPLUF010000028.1, on the reverse strand, counting down.
GAGTCGTTGGTTGAGGGTCTGGGACCAGCGGTCATTGAAGTTGAGGAGGTCTTGGCCGTGCTTGCCGACATAGCCGGAGCCACGGGCGACAGGCAGGTCGACGTTCATGCGCTGGCCATGGATATTTCCGATGATCAGGTTATTACGATACGAGGCCGGCCAGCTCGTGCCCAAGTAGCACAGCATGCCTGCGTGGGCATGGCCGCCACCCATGGCGTCGCTGCGCCCATTGGCGGCATGAGGCCCGGCTGCACCGGCCCAGTGCACGTGGTCGGCATGCGTGCCGATGTCTTCGTACACATAAGGGAAGATGCTCTTGCGACTGCGCTGATCCCGGTGCTTGGCGTTGCGCTGCGTCTCGTCGCGATTGTAGGTGTAATGCTCGCCGCCCTGCCGGAGGACCCGGGCTCCTTGGATCATGTGGAAGAGGTGCGGAATGACGCACATTTCGGACCAGAGATTGCCGTGCTCATCGAAGTCGATGCCCCAAGGATTGCTGCCGCCCTCGGTGAAAATCTCGAATCGGTGGGTCACCGGATGGTAGCGCCACACACCGGCATCAACCCATTGACGATCGTTTTCAATGGCCCCCGGCTTGCCAACATGGGAAGGACAAAACACCCCGTGGCAACCGTAGAGCCACCCGTCGGGGCCCCAGTTGAAGGTGTTGAGCGTCTCGTGGGTGTCGACCGTGTAGTTCCAGCCATCCAACAAAATTTGCGGATCGCCGGCCGGTTTCGGGGCGTCACCGTCGGCGATAGGAATGAACATCAGGTACGGAGCCGCACCGATCCAAAGACCGCCAAAGCCAAACTCCATTCCGGAGATCAAATTCACATTCTCCAGGAACACCGTGCGTTTGTCGGCCTTGTGGTCGCCGTCGGTGTCCTCGAAGACGAGGATGCGGTCCTTGCCCGAGAAGAAGTCCTTGCGGAGCTGCTCTGGAGTGCCATTGGCCGGCGGGTGGCCGACGCGTTTGGGATAGCTCAAGCCTTCGGCCACCCAGAGGCGACCGCGGTGATCTTCGCAAAAGGCGATCGGGTTGCGAATGTCGGGCTCGGACGCGAAGACATGCATCGCAAAGCCGGAGGGCAGGGTGGCCTTGGCTGCAGCGTCGGCTGCCGAGAGCCCTGCAAAGAGCACCTGATCGGCGGGCGGAGGAGTGTTCTTGGGGGTGTCCTTCAGAGACAGCTCGCTGGGCAGCACCGGTCGCTCGGAATGGAAGCGGAAGTTATCGAAATTCAGGTGACCCCAGTGGCCGGAGCGGTCGTCCACCAGACGGACGAGGATTTGCTTGCCCATCAAGCCCTTCAGCTCGACGACCACAGGGCGGAGGGTCTCACTCTCGGAGCCTGAGATTTTGAAGAAGGTCTGCCCTGTCGCCGAATCCACCAGTTCTACACGGGTCTCGGGCCACGGACCACCGGCGACCAAGAAGCTGGCCCACGGGTGAGTCACCTTGAAGGGCACGGAGGTGAGCGTTCCCTTAGGGTCATCGCCCGTGCGCTCGAAGCCGCCGATCCAAAACTCGCCCTCGTGGTTCGACTTCATGTCGGCGCGGCGCTGGGCCACCACATCTCCACGGATCAGGGCCTGATCGAACGCCTTGCCTGTGGCCTGCCAATCGCGCAAATCGCCCGCTTCGAATCCTAGGTTCAGAGGTCGCCCGTCGGTAGCCTTGGGAATCACCGAGTCGGCGAAGGCCAACTGCAGCGAGTGTGCTGAAAAAACGGCAGCCAAAAGGGCCGCACGGAAAAACTTCATAGACCGAGTTTGGGAGGTGCCTTTCACAAGGCCAGCCCAATTGCTTTGTTCGAGCAGTTTGCGCCCCCCCCGCAGGTGCCGTGGACCCCGGGGTGTCGCTCTGCGTGCCCTCTACGGAGCCAGGGACACAAGAGGGGTAGGGGAAGTATCTGTCTCCGTGCTGGGTCTGGTGAGCCGAGGGGCGAGGAACTCCCAAGCCCATGAGATGCGATGTTTGGGTGAAATGGCCGCTTCTGTTACGCGGTACGCATCTCTGGAGTAGAGACACTTGTCATAATAATACAATAATACATTGTATTTTAATTTTCAGATATAGGCTTAAAGCGGCAAGTAAAACAAAATTAGTCTAAAAGTAATCGAGATTCGGCGTAATTTCATGGCTATTTTTAAAAATTCAGGTTATTTGCTATCAGTTAATATTAATAACCTGTGCGCTCTATCAAGATTCGGATTCTGCAGCTGCCGCCTGAGGTGTTTTACCAAAATACAAGGGCAAAGATCCGTGGTGAACACCATCCACAGCCAGGTCTACTGTATATTCTCCAAATTGGTCTAATTTTAACCCATTGATTTGCATCACTAGATTGAAGGTGGCGCTTTGGGCTTGTTCAGTGAATCGCACCCCGACCTGGGCATCCACATTCGGCATGATCATTTTCCCATCCTGATCGGCCAGAGTGACCAGTAGCTTGTGGTTGCCTTCCTCGATCCGATGGAACCGCATCCGAGCCACGACTGCGCAGTGGGTCACGGTGTACGGGGCCTCGGCAGCTGCGACCGAATCGAAGGCTCCCAAAATGCAGACCTTGCCACCGTAGTCCACGGCCGAGTCACAGAGGGTGAAGATTTCAAGTTTCAACGGACTCAGTATAGAATGGATGCGAATCCCGGTAAAGCTTCCGCCTATCCAAAGGTGGAGGTGGTAATGGTGGAGGCCTTTCCTCAAGATCGGTTTACTTGGATGCAGGGACAGCCCGATCAGTTCGTGCGGGATGAGTTGGATCATCGTTTCAACGGCATAGAAGGTGAGTCCCCTTTGGGCGGAGCCAAGCTTCTTCAAGAACGCTGTCGCCCATTGCCAGTCTTGGCACCCCAGGCGAGGAGGTCTGGATCGAATTGTTCGCTCCTGGCACTTTGTTTTCAATAAACAGAGGGGCCTCCGTCGAGTTGAATGGTGCATCAAGTTTTAATATCAATAGTCCAACAGGGACTACCGAGAGCGCTGGATCCAATCTCACTACTAGCCTTGGTTTCTTCGTAGACTATTTAGCAGTGGGCAGTGGCGTTATACTTGAATTCAGCCTTGGATCGGAATCGTTAGTCGCGCGGTTGAACTCTGGATTACCAGGATGTCCCTGCCGCAGTGATGGAAGGAAGATGGAAGGAATCATGCTCCGGCCCCGCCCCGAGTTGATGACGGTTTTCACCACGGCATATTTCATCGTCACCCCGGTCTTGGTGGCCTGGATTCACGAATCCTTGGACGGTGACGCTGGCGACAAAGAATTTAACCCTTCAGTCGCAGGGCTTCCGGTGACCCCGTCTTGATGGGAACAAGCGAGCTGCGAACGAGGCTTCAACTGGACCTCAATGGATGGTTGGGTTTGGCAAGGAAATGGCTAAGCATCCCGTCATGTTTCTGCGTGCGGTTCTTTTTGGATTTTTGATGGCCAGCCTGGCCTGGGCCCAGTCGACGGTGGTCATCAGCGAGTTTCTGGCTGGCAATTCTCAGGGTTTGCGTGATGCGGATGGGGATTTCCCAGATTGGATTGAGATCCAGAATACGAGCAGCGCGCCGGTGAACTTGCTGGGGTGGACCTTGTCCGACGATCCTTCCAACACGGTGAAGTGGCGACTCCCGGCCACGAACCTCAATGGTGGGGCATTTCTGGTAATCTTCGCCTCGGGCAAGGATCGGGCCGTGGCGGGTGCGCCATTGCATGCCAATTTTAGCCTCTCGGCCGATGGCGAGTACCTGGGGTTGTTCGCGCCCGAAGGGAAGACTGCGGTGAGTGAGTTTGCGCCGAATTATCCGCCTCAGAAAACCGATGTGTCCTTCGGGTTGCTGGCCGGCAAGTCGTTGTATTTTAAGCCGCCTTCGCCCGGGGTGGCCAATAGCGGCGGTTTCGGGGATTGGGTCGATGCCCCGCAATTCAGTCAAACCCGCGGCTTCTTTGAGACTCCCTTCGACTTAACCCTCTCGTCACAAACCGAGGGAGCAGTCTTGCGGTACACCACCAATGGAACGTGGCCCACCGCCACGACCGGATTGGTTTACTCGAGCCCAGTGCCGATCCGGGGCACGACCATCTTGAGGGCGGCCGCCTTCAAGGAAGGCCTGCAGTCCAGCCCGGTGAAAACGCAGACGTACCTCTTTCTGCAAGATGTCATCCGTCAGTCCACCAATGGGGTGGCGCCTCCGGGATGGCCGACCTCGTGGGGAGCCAATACCCGTGATTACGGCATGGATCCGGACATCGTGATTTCGGCTGCCTACCGCGATCAAATTATTCCTGCTCTTAAATCCCTGCCGTCCTTTTCAGTCGTTACGGATCTGAAGCATCTCTTCGATTCGACGACGGGCATTTATGCCAATCCCGGACAGGACGGGCGGGACTGGGAGCGGCCCTGTTCTCTGGAATTGGTGTATCCGAATGGATCCAAGGGCTTTCAAATCGATGCCGGGATTCGAATCCGTGGGGGATTTTCCCGCAGCACCGGAAACCCCAAGCACGCGCTGCGTTTCTTTTTTCGCGAGTCCTACGGCGAGTCGAAGCTAAAGTTTCCGCTCTTCGGCAATGCGGGCACTGATGAGTTCGACGCCCTCGACCTCCGCACCTTTCAGAACTACTCGTGGAGTTTTCAGGGGGATTCCCAAGGGGTTTTCATTCGCGATCAGTTCAGCCGGGATAGCCAGCTCGACATGGGGCGACAGGGCGAGCGGGGGAATTACTACCACCTGTACATCAATGGCCAGTACTGGGGCCTCTACAATAGTTGTGAGCGACCCGAAGCGGCCTATGCGGCCACCTACTACGGTGGCAACAAAGACGACTACGACGTCATCAAGGTTGAGGCGGGACCTTACACCATCAACGCCACCGATGGGAATATGGCTGCCTGGACTCGTCTCTATAACGCCGCCAAAGCGGGCGTCGCGGACACTGCAGCCTATTTTAAACTCGAAGGCCGCAATGCCGACGGAACCCCGAACCCTGCTTACGAGAACTTGCTCGATGTGGACAACCTCATCGACTACATGCTGGTGATTCTTTACGGCGGTAATCTCGATGCGCCGATTTCTAACTTCCTCGGGAACACGTCTCCCAACAACTGGTATGGACAGCGGGATCGGACCGGGCGTCATGGCGGGTTCCGGTTTTCGGCCCATGATTCGGAGCACACGCTGTTGAACGTGGGTGAGAACCGGACCGGACCTTATGGAACGGCCACCAGTTGGAGTGTTACTAAGAGCAACCCTCAGTATTTGTGGCAGCAACTCAGCGCCAATCCGGAGTTTCGTCTTCGTGTGGCCGACCACATCCAGAAACATTTCTTCAACAACGGCGCGTTGACCCCCGTGGCCGCCCGAGCCCGCTTTGCGGTGCGGACCAACGAGATTTACTCCGCCGTGGTGGCGGAGTCGGCCCGCTGGGGTGATTCGAAGGTGGCCGCCCCTCTGAACCGGGATCAGCACTGGTTGCCGAGGGTCAACGACATCATGGCCAATTACATGGCCCAACGGACCGCCACGGTCTTGGCTCAATTGAAGGCGCGAAACTTGTATCCCGCCACGGTGCCACCCTCCTTCTCCCAGCACGGCGGTAACGTGGTCGGTGGATTCCGGTTGGCCATCACGGCTCCGGTCGGCGACATCCGCTACACGTTGGACGAATCAGATCCGCGTGAAATCGGCGGAGCGGTGGCCGCCGGGGCCCGAGCCTACTCGGGTGAAATTACCCTCAACCAAAGCACCACCGTCTGGGCCCGGGTTCTCAATTCGGGCAATTGGAGTCCGTTGATTGAGGCGTCATTCACCCTCATCCAGACCTTCGACACCCTTCGAGTGACGGAGATCCATTACCATCCCGCTGCCGAGGGCAGCATTGATGGAGACGCCTTCGAATTCATCGAACTAAAAAACGTGGGCACGGATACTTTGGATCTCAGCGGTGTTCGGTGTGTGGATGGAATCGATTACACGTTTCCCCTGGGGATGCGGTTGGAACCCGGACGGTTTATTGTGCTGGTCTCCGATGCGGAGGCCTTTGCCCGGAGATATCCCGGCGTGCCGGTGGGCGGCGTCTACCAAGGGCGTTTGTCCAATGGGGGTGAACGGGTGGCGCTGGTCCATGCAACGGGAGCACCGTTGGTGGAGGTGACCTACGGGGTCGATTCTCCCTGGCCTCCGGCGGCGGACGGACAAGGCTTCTCGCTGGTTCCAATCGAACCGAATGGCCCGGCCTCCAGTCTGGCGTCGGCGTGGCGCACGAGCGCGCGGATGGGCGGTTCTCCTGGGGCGGATGATCCGGTGCTTTCAGTGCCCGTCATTCAAGTGAGTGAGGTTTTGGCGCATACTGATCCACCCCAGTGGGATGCGGTGGAATTGTTTAATCCCGGGAATGTGGCTGTGGACATCGGCGGATGGTTTCTGACGGATGAGCGCAGCGAGCCGAAGAAATATCGGATACCGGACGGGACTCGAATTCTCGCCGGTGGCTATTGGGTGGTGGATGAGACGCAGTTCAATGCGTGGCCGCTGGGCCCAAAAGCCTTCCGTCTGGATTCCCATGGTGACTCGCTCTGGCTGTACTCGGCCGACATCGCCGGCAACCTCACGGGCTACCTCAGTGGAGTTTCGTTTGGGGCCACCCCCAATGGAGTGAGTCTCGGGCGGCACACCAATTCCGTCGGGGAGTTGCAGTGGGTGCCTCAGAGTGCACTGACCTTGGGTTTTCCTAACGCCCGGCCGGCGGTTGGGGTCGTCATCTTGAGCGAGATTGATTACCACCCCGGCGCGGGATCCGTGGAATTTATCGAACTCCAGAACCTGGCCGACAACCCCGTGCCGCTATTCGATCCCTTGTTTCCCGCCAACACCTGGCGCTTGTCGGGGGTGGATTATGCGTTTCCGCCGGGGTTAATAATTCCGGCCGGCGGACTGTTGGTGGTGTCTGCCGGGGATCCTGCATGGTTTCGCCAACGCCATGGCATCCCGGATTCTGTACCGGTGCTGGGTCCCTGGGCCGGCAGCTTGCAAGACAACGGGGAACGCATCGAACTTCAACGCCCGGATTCTCCGGATTTGGAAACCAATCAGCTCGGGCAGGTTCGGGTTCGGGTTCCGTACTTGGCGGTAGATACGGTCCGCTACAGCCCTCAATCGCCGTGGCCTGAGGCGGCGGCGGGCAAGGGGCGTTCTTTGGAACGTCGCAGCCCAGCCACCGTCGGAGATGATCCCGCTCAGTGGGTGGCCAGTTCGGGGCCCCCGCTCCCGGGGCTAACCTCCGACAGCAATCGCCCGCCGCGGGTGGATGCGGGTCCCGATCAGGAGTTTGCGGCAGTGACCCGGTTTCCTCAATCCGCGTCCCTGGAAGGCGTCGTCTCCGATGACGGAAAGCCGGGGGCTCCGTTGACCTACCTTTGGACTCAGGTCGGAGGCCCGGGCCCGGTGGTGATTGAATCGCCCGACCAGCGACTCACCCGAGTCCGTTTGCCGGGGCAGGGAACTTACAGTTTTCGCCTGAGTGTTTCGGACGGTGCCTTGTCGTCGTCCGACGACGTGGTCTTGACCGCAGGTCGGGCCGGAAGCGAGGTGACTTGGATTACGGCGGGTTCCAGTTGGCGTTATTTGGATACCGGTGTGGATCTGGGCACGGCTTGGCGGGCTCCAGCCTTCGATGATTCTAGTTGGAAAACCGGCAAGGGCATCTTCGGTTATGGTGATCCGAATCAGGCCACGACTCTCGGGTTCGGGCCCAATTCCAGCGGCAAGTACATCACCACCTACTTCCGCTTAAAATTTGATGTCGCCGACCCGGGTTCGGTGACCGCCTTGCTGTGTAAGGTGCTGCGCGACGACGGGATGGTGGTTTGGCTCAACGGCGTGCAAGTGGCTAAGGACAATTTGCCCGAGGGAGATGTGGTGAATCAAACGCTGGCCAGCAGCGCCATCGGTGGCACCGACGAAACCACTTACTTCGACTTCCGTTTGGATCCCAGCGCCTTGAAGGCAGGAGAGAACACGTTGGCCGTGGAGGTGCATCAGACCTCGGGTTCGTCGAGTGACTTGAGCTTCGACGTATCGCTGCAAGCCACCGTATTACCGCCCAACCAAGCACCGACTGTCGACCTGGGGGCCGATCGTCAACTGGCCGCTCCCGGAACGCTCTTGCTGGATGCCCTTTTCAGCGACGACGGGTTGCCGCTGCCGCCCGGAGTTCCGTGGTTCCAGTGGAGTGGGATGAGTGGGCCGGCTGCGGTGACCTTTGCCGATGCCACAGCTTCCCGGACCACCGTGACCTTCGACCAACCCGGAGACTACGTGATCGGATTCCAAATCAAGGACGGTATTTTGTCGGCCCGGGATGAAGTGCTGGTTCGGGTGGGTGGGGCTCCGTCTGGCCCCGTTGTCACCATGGAGACTTCGGCCTCGGGCTTCGTGTTGAAGTTCAACGCGGCGGCAGGGCGGCCCCACACGGTCCAGTTCTGCGACGATTTGATCGGTGGAGCCTGGGACACGTTTGAGGCGATTCCTGCCATTTCAAGGGCCTCCACAATTCAGGTTGCGGTGCCTGTGTCCAACGGAAGCCGGTTCTTTCGCGTGCTAGTCCGATGAGACGAGTCGATGGCTGTCCCGGGAGAGCTGGGCAAGTTCACCTTGCCTCGCCTCCCGGGACCGTCCCAACGTCTGGCCCATGAACCGCATCGAGCAACGCTTCGCTGCCCTCAAGGCGGCCGGTCAACGGGGGTTGGTGGTCTACATTGGAGCTGGTGATCCGAATTTGGAGGCCACTCGTCGTCTGGCTTTGGGCTTCGATGCGGCCGGGGTCGACGTTCTGGAACTTGGGGTTCCTTTTAGCGATCCGCTGGCCGACGGCATCGTCAACCAATTGGCCGCACAGCGCGGATTGGAGAGCGGCACTACTCCTCCTAAGGTCCTCGCGACCATCGCTGAGATTCGCACGGAGTCGCAAATTCCCATTGTTCTCTACATTTATTTTAACTTGCTGCACCGCGTCGGGGTGGAGCGGTTTATTCGGGACGCGGCCGCCGCTGGGGTGGATGGGTTGCTGGTGCTGGACCTGCCGCCCGAAGAATCCGAGACCTACGAGTCGCTCATGGCCTCGGCGGGCCTGAGCCCGGTGTACCTCATCGCTCCGACCACCCCGGATGCCCGCATCGCATTGATCGCACCCCGGGCGCGTGGGTTCATTTATTACGTCAGCCGCGAAGGCGTGACCGGCATGCAAAGTCAGGTCAGCGATACCATCGCCATGATGACCGACAAGATTCGGGCCCACTCCCCATTGCCCATCGCGGTTGGCTTCGGCATCTCGAATGCCGAACAGGCTCGTCAGGTGGCCCAGCATGCCGAGGCCATTGTTGTCGGCAGCGCTATCGTCAGCCGGATTGCCGAGCACGGAAAATCCACGGACTTGGTGGAGCGGGTGAGTGGTTTTGTCCGGGAATTGTCGGAGGCGGTCCGGTCGGTTCGTTGAGCATTGAATTGCTCAGTCCTCCGGTGCGTCAGTCAGGCCATCTCATGAAGGCCATTGCAGTAGCGCTGGGGTTTCTTTGGACGGCGGGTGCCGTGGGTGCGGCACCGGGGGCTCCGACTCCCGCGCCTCAACGGTTTCGGCAGGAGGTGGCCGAGCGTTTTCCGGGGGATTCGCAAGCCCCGAAAGGCCCGGTCACGCTGGTGTTATCTGGTGCTAATGGATCCGTTCGCGCCTACAGCCAAGGCAGTTGGTACGAGCATCAGAAGGGGCACTGGCAAACCTTGCCTCTTGGACCCTCACCTTCGGGCAATCAATTTGTGTTCCCCGATGCACTGGGTCGGGCTGTGAGTGCTGATTTTCCCGGCTCGTCCGTGATCCAGGTGCTGCCGATGGGGCAGGGGTTTCTGGTGGTCTCTACTAACCAATTGCATCGCTGGGAATCCGGGAAGTGGACTCAGGAACCCTGGCCGGAGTCGTGGACCATTTCCCAGTTGGCAGTGACGGGCGACGGAACCTGGTGGGCCGCCTCCAGTCATGGATTAGTTCGTCGCACGGCCTCCGGCTGGGAGCCCGAGTCCATTGTCGACGCGGGTGACCGAGCTTGGGCGGTGCGTTCGGTGTTGGGCGTCGCCGTCGATGCAGCGGGGCAACTCTGGTTTGCCAGCAAGGCCGGGGTGGGGTGCCGTACACCGAAAGGGTGGCGGTTTTTCGAGGGCAAAGACGGACTGCCGTGGAACGAGTTTACTGGGATCGCTGCGGGTCTTGCGGGTGAGGTCTGGTTCACCACGTCCCGCGGAGTGATTCGCTGGAACGGCACCGAGTTTCAATACCGTCAGGGACCGCGTTGGCTGCCGTCTGATGCGGTGTCCCAGGCCTGGGTCCAAGCCGATGGCCGCGCTTGGTTCGCCACGTCCAACGGTGTGGGCTGCATCGATCAGCAGCCCATGACCCTCGCCCATAAGGCCGAGCACTATGAGCGTGAGATCGATCAGTACATCCGCCGCACCCCGTTCGGCTTCACGGCCGAGGCCTCGTTGAAGGTTCCGGCGGATCGGTCGACAGCCGCGCCTGAGGACTCCGACAACGACGGCCTCTGGACCGCGATGTACGGGGCCGGCGAGTGCTTTGCCTATGCGGCGACCCACGACCCCAAGGCCAAGGCCCGGGCCACCCGTGCGTTTGAGGCGCTGCGGTTTCTCCAGAAGGTGACTCAAGGTGGAACCCCGGCGCCGCCCAAAGGCTATGTGGCCCGAACCGTCCGACCTGTGGAGTGGCCCGATCCGAATGTGGGTCGCATCGAGGGCGATCGCGAAGAAGCCAAGCGCGACGGACTTTGGAAGGTTTATGAGCCTCGCTGGCCCAAGAGCGCCGATGGTCGCTGGTATTGGAAAAGCGACACTAGTAGCGATGAGCTCGACGGGCATTTCTTCTTCCATGCCGCCTACTTCGAGCATGTGGCGCAAACACCCGAAGAGAAGGACCGGTGCCGCGAGGTGGTTCGGGATTTGGCGGACCATTTGGTGAGCCACGGGTTCAACCTGGTGGACATCGATGGCAAACCCACCCGGTGGGGACAGTTTGGACCGGAATCGGTGAATCGCGACGAGCGATGGGTGGCCGAGCGCGGGCTCAATTCACTGAGCATCCTCACTTATCTGGCTGTCGCCGGCCATATCACGGGCGATCCGAAGTACACGGAGGCTTCGCGTGAGTTGGTGAACCGACATGGCTATGCGCAGAACCTCATGTTTCCCAAGGTCCAGTTTGGTCCGGGATCCGGGAACCACTCTGACGACGAAATGGCCGTGATGTGTTTCTACAACTTGCTTCGCTACGGCAAGGATCCTGCGATTCAGGATCGGGTGCGCTACGCGTCTTATGCCTACTGGGCAATGGAGGCTCCGGAACAAAACCCCTTCTTTAATTTCGCCTTCGCCGCCGAGGCACTGGGCAAAACCATTCGAAATGTCTGGGGGGAATTTTCCGTGCATCCGTGGGCCGGTTGGCATGAAGACGCCCTGGCGACGCTGCGGGGTTTTCCCTTGGACCGCTTGAATTGGCCGCACCAGAACTCCCATCGGCTAGACATCGTCCGACTCTCCCGCCAGCAGGCGCGGGATTTGTACGACCCTCGGGACCAAGGCCGTGGCCACCGGGTGAACGGCAAGGTATTGCCCGTGGAGAACCGCCATTTCGAGCACTGGAACACCGACCCGTGGACCTTGGACTACGGTGGGAGCGGTAATGTTTTGGGCAGCGGCACGGTGTTTCTCCTGCCCTATTATCTCGGCCTCTACCACGGCTTTATCGAGAAGCCTGAGTAGGGTGAATGGAATCCGACGATTTTTGTCTGAAATACCACCTTGCACGCGAGGCTGTCCGATTTAGTTTTGCAGGAGTCCCGGGTGGTTCAGCCTCGGACCTCAGCATGATGTCACCCAAGAAGGTCTATTATTTCGACAACAACGCCACGACTCGCGTCGCTCCTGAGGTGGTGACGGCCATGATGCCGTTCCTAAGCGAGCTGTGGGCCAATCCTTCCAGCGCCTATTCCTTTGGTGCGCAAGTCCATGGTCATGTGGAGAAGGCCCGGGAAACCGTGGCAGCCTTGATCAACGCCGATCCGAAGGAAGTGACCTTCACGAGCTGCGGAACCGAGTCGAACAATTCGGCCATCCATAGCGCACTGGTGACGAGCGGTAAACGGCACGTGGTGACCACCGCCGTCGAGCACAGCGCCAATATGAATTTTGGTGCTTATCTCGAGAAACGGGGCTTCGAGGTGACCTATCTGCCGGTGGAAAGCGATGGTTCGCTCGACTTGCACCTCTTGGAGCGCTCGATCCGGCCCGATACAGCCGTCGTTTCGGTCATGATGGCCAACAACGAGACCGGCGTGCTCTTCCCCATCGAGGAAATCGCCGCCTTGTGTCGCAGCAAGGGAGTACTCTGCCACACCGATGCCGTTCAGGTGCCCGGCAAACTCAAGATGGATGTTCGCCAATTGGGTGTGGATT
>JAPLUF010000026.1 GCA_026397755.1 Verrucomicrobiota bacterium | reverse complement strand
GGAGTTCGATCTCGAGGGTGTCGCCTGCTGCGACGCGGTACTGCTTACCGCCGGTTTCCAAAACAGCGTACATAAAAACTTTCCCCCGACAGGGGGACGTGGAAGGAAGCAAACAGGGGAATTGGTGTCAACGCCCGATTTCTAAAATCGATACCTCTTGGTTCTTTTCGGGTGGCTCTGCGGGACAGGGCCTGCGCTCGCAGGGATCGCACGGGAGGTGGGGCTTTCGCGCTGCCGCGCTAGGGGAAATAGGGTGCTTCGATCCAATGCTCGCTCCGGCCCTGTCCCGCTGGACTTGGAACGCATGGTTTCGGAATATTAGTTCCGCAGGTCGATTGAAACGCGAAGACTATCCATGCAAACAGGCCTAAAAGCGCTGCCTCCAAGTATTTCAATCGTTCCGACTGACCCAGGGCACGCGGTCTCACTTTGCACGGCGGTGGTTGGCGGCGGGTGTGCCGCAGTTTGTCGCGCTTTGCGGACTTAAGGTTGTCGGGTGGTGCGATATTGTCCGGCTGTATCCGCACCCCGGATACGAGCACAATGGTCGTTTGGGAATAGGTGTGCTGGCAGCCTGGAGTGGTTAAGGGTTGGGTCGGGCTTTGCTCGACCACGCCCTGAGCGCAGCTTCAGGGGCTGGATTCCGGCGGGTGGAACTCGAGGTCTACGCTTCAAACACCGCTGCGCTGAGCCTTTACAAGAGCTGCGGGTTCGCGGTGGAAGGGGTCGAGCGGGCGATGCGCCTCCTCGACGGTCAAGTCGAAGACGTGGTGCTCATGGCTTATTCAATGACCGATGGATCTCCAGAGCCTCTGTGGCACGGATGATCTCTGAATCTTTGGTTCAATGTATGTAATTTCTGTAAGGTTCAAATTATGGAGTCAGGTAGGTGTCAGTGCCCTTTGATTCAATCTGGGATACAGGACAGAATTTTTCCGGGTTCATTTCTTCGGAGTCGCTGCAATTCAGTGGGCGGTAAAGGATCCATGGGTTTATGCACGATGGGCTTTTGTTCATCGTCCGCCTCTTGGTGTTCACTCCGCGCGCTTTTTCAGGCTCGGATTTTGCCCGTGTCACTGAAGAGGGGTCATCGCCATTAAAAGGCACCGTTTTCGCTCAAAACCGGTGACTTTGTGAAAAAATTCACAAAAGCGACTTGCTGCCGGAGGGATCGGAAACATAGTTTGCGCCATTCGCGGGGACCACTCCCCGCCATTTTGGTTTATGGATGCAATGTCCCCAGCTGTGATCGGCGGCAAGACCACTACCGAGTTCGGGTACAACTCGAAAATCGAGGGTGAGGTCGTTCATACGACGGTAGATGCCGCCCTCAATTGGTTCCGCAAGAACTCTCTGTGGCCCATGCCTATGGGGTTGGCGTGCTGTGGTATCGAGTTGATGGCCGTTGGTGCCAGTCGCTTTGATATATCCCGTTTCGGGTCGGAGGTCATGCGGTTCTCCCCCCGACAGTCGGATGTGATGATCGTGGCGGGCACGGTGACTTACAAGATGGCCCTGGCTGTGCGCCGGATTTACGAGCAAATGGTCGAGCCCAAGTGGGTCATTGCCATGGGTGCCTGCGCTTCCACCGGCGGCATGTACCGCAGTTATGCGGTGTTGCAAGGTGTCGACAACATTATCCCGGTCGATGTTTATGTGGCCGGATGCCCTCCGCGGCCCGAGGCATTGCTCGATGCGCTGATTCGTCTGCAAAACAAGGTTGCCCACGAACCGATCACCCGTGACCTCAAGCGAGATGTTGCCCCGGACAAGTACGGTCGCATGGGCTTGGAACTGGGTGCCCAAGGCGAGGTTCTGCAACGTAAATCCTGATTTTACGCCCTCCTGTGCCGACCTCCCTTGAACTCGCCGGCCAGCTTCGTGAGAAGTTTGGCGACCTGATCTCTGAGCCTCTCGAATTCCGGGGCGAAATCACCGTGACCGTCGCCAACCCCGAGCGCATCGCCGAGGTTTGCCAGCATGCCAAGACGGCCCTGGGTTTCGACCTCCTCATCGATCTGAGCAGTGTGGATAACTACGGCGACGATCCGCGCTGGACCGTTGTCTACGAACTTTCTGGCCTTGGTCATGGGCAGCATGTGCGCCTCAAGACGTCCGTCAGCGAAGAACGTTCCGAGCTTCCGACCGTGTCCCAGGTGTGGCGGACGGCCGATTGGCATGAGCGTGAAGCCTACGACATGATGGGAATCCGTTTCTCAGGTCATCCCGACCTGCGCCGGATCCTCATGTGGGATGGCTATCCGTACTACCCGTTGCGCAAAGATTTCCCGCTGGCCGGCAAGCCGACCCTTCTGCCCGATACAGCCTTCACCCAAACCGCGCCCTTGGAGGGTGGTCCGTTTGTAACTTTGCCCGGCGGCAAAGATTCAGCGGCCCGCGAACCCCGCGTCCGGACTCCCGAGGAATAGACCATGGCGACTCAAACCATCGAATTCAAAGACGCTGCGGCCCGGGCGGCCCATGCGGTGCCGTCCGAAGGCCCGAGTTCGGGTGACGATCTCCAGGATCTCCACGGTGACAAAATGGTCCTCAACATGGGGCCTTCGCATCCTTCCACTCATGGAGTGTTGCGCATTCTCATCGAGTTGGACGGCGAGACCGTCACCAAAGCGGTCCCGGATGTGGGCTACCTGCACCGGGGTGATGAAAAAATCGCCGAGAACATGACTTACAACCAGTTCGTGCCCTACACGGACCGGTTGGACTACCTCGCGCCCTTGGCCAACAACGTGGCCTACGCGTTGGCGGTCGAGAAGCTCATGGGTATCGACACCCAGCTGCCGCCGCGTTGTCAGTATTTGCGGGTGATTTGCTGTGAGTTGGCCCGCATCTCGGCCCACTTACTGGGTTTGGGTGCCTTTGCGATGGACTTGGGTGCCCTGACGGTGTTCCTACACACCTTCACCGAACGCGAAAAGATCTACAATTTGTGCGAATCCCTCACCGGGGCGCGCTTCACCACCAGTTACACCCGAATTGGTGGCCTGACTCGCGATTGTCCTCCGGGCTGGGTGGCTGCAGTGCGGAAGTTTCTGGATGAAGTGGTTGTCAACTTCGACGAATCCGAGACCTTGCTCACGCGCAATCGCATCTTTGTCGATCGGACTCGCGATGTGGGTGTGATCTCTCGCGAGTTGGCCATCGATTACGGCCTGACCGGTCCCAATTTGCGCGGCAGTGGTGTCGATTACGATGTCCGCAAGGCGCATCCCTACTTAGTCTACAAAGATCTGGAGTTCGACATCCCGGTGGGTTCGGTGGGTGATTCTTACGACCGTTATCTCGTCCGCATGGAAGAGATGCGTCAGAGCGTTCGCATCCTTCACCAGTGCCTAGACCGCCTGCCTGGCGGCCCCGACAACGCGGGCAAGGAGCCCATCAACGTGGCCGACGGCAAGGTGGTCCTGCCGCCCAAGAACAAGGTGCTGACCGGCATGGAGGAGTTGATTCACCAATTCATGATCGTCACCCAAGGTGTCAACGCGCCGGCCGGTGAGGTTTATTTTGGGGCCGAAAACCCCAAGGGCGAACTGGGTTTCTACATCAACAGCCGCGGAGGAGGTACGCCCTACCGCCTCAAGATCCGCGCCCCCTCGTTTGTCAATCTGAGCATCCTCCCGGCAGTGTTGCCGGGGCACCTTATGAGCGATGTGGTTTCCATCCTGGGATCCTTCGATTTCGTGATGGGCGAGTGCGACCGATAACCGGAATTCACCGATGAGCTTTTCCGTCCCCGCCAGTTTGGAAGCCGAGCTCGATGAGCTCACCACGCACTATCCGGTCCAGCGGAGTGCTTCGCTAATGTTCCTGCACGCGTTGCAGGAGCACTTTGGGTACATTTCGAAGGATGCCGTGGAGTGGACCGCTCGCAAGCTGGGGCTTCAGCCAATTAACGTGTACGAGTTGGTGACGTTCTACCCCATGTTCCGTCAGGAACCGTTGGGCAAGACGCACATCAAGGTGTGCCGAACCCTCAGCTGTTCATTAGCCGGAAGCGCCGAGCTGCGGGAGCGATTCTGCACCCGGCTTGGCCTCGACCCTCACGCCCATGCGTCGCAGACCACGCCCGATGGCCAGTTCACAGTAGAGTTCGTGGAGTGCCTTGCCAGTTGCGGCACCGCACCGGTTGTCTTGGTCAACGAAGACTTGCATCACAAGGTCGGCACCGCCGAAGCCGATGCGATCTTGAAGCAGGGACAAAAAGCCTAAAAAGCCCAAACAGTCTGAACACCTTCAACACCATGAACCCATTCGTTGCTCAAACGGTCTGCTTGGCAGAGCCAGTTGGGCACCGCGTGGCCATGGCGTGGGTGATGGGGCCGTGTGTGGCCGGAGTGTGTGCCGGGAATACCACCGGGAGTATTGCGTGGGTGATTTTTTCGAAAACGACGGGGATTTCGAAAACGACAGGGATGGAAGGATCGAAAAAAAAGTCCCTGACAACCCGAGCCTCGAACCCCATAGCGGCGATAAGGGCTCCGATAAGGGCTCAAAAGCCCAAAAGAATTTCGAAAATTTCGGTTCCAGTGAGTGGTTGCCCGACATGGATTCGAACCATGACAAACAGATTCAGAGACTGTTGTGCTACCATTACACAATCGGGCAGCCAGAACCGAAGCCGGGACCTTACTAGGAACTTTCTCTGAGTCAAGAAAAGCCATGCCGGAACCTTTTAAATTGATTCTCAAGAACCTCGATGAGCCGGGCTTCACGCCGGACATTGGGTGTTATCAGCGCCATGGCGGTTACGAGGCGCTCAAGCGGGCTCTGGCTATGCCGGCTCGTGATTTGCCCGATGGCAAGAAGCTTAGTCCTCAGGAAGCGTTGCGCGAAGACGTCAAGGCTTCAGGACTGCGCGGTCGTGGTGGCGCCGGTTTCTCGGCCGGCCTTAAGTGGAGTTTTGTGGACCGCCGCAGCGGCAAGCCGATTTATCTGATTTGCAACGCGGACGAGTCCGAACCAGGCACCTTCAAGGATCGCCAAATCCTCCACAAGGATCCGCACCAGTTGATCGAGGGGATGATCCTCTCCTGCTGGGCCAACGACGTAAAGCTGGCCTACATCTACATCCGGGGTGAGATGCCCGTTGCGGCTAAGTTGTTGAATCAAGCCCTCAAGGAAGCCCGGGCTGCCGGTTTTCTGGGTAAGAATATTTTGGGCACGGGTTACGATCTGGAGATTCATGTGCATCGCGGTGCCGGCGCCTATATTTGTGGCGAGGAAACCGGGTTGATCGAATCCCTCGAAGGCAAGCGGGCTTACCCCCGGATCAAGCCTCCTTACTTTCCGGCGGTCTTGGGGCTCTACATGTGCCCGACCATCGTGAACAACGTGGAGACCTTGTGCCACGTGAAGCACATCGTGCTCATGGGGCCGACCGAGTACGCCAAACTGGGCACGCCCAACAACACCGGCACCCGCATCGTCAGCCTGAGCGGCGATGTGCAGAAGCCGGGTTACTACGAGATCCAAGTCGGACGGGTCACTTTGGGCGAATTGATCTTCGATCCCAACTTCGGCGGCGGACTCAAACCGGGTCGTACCCTGAAGGCCATCATTCCGGGCGGTTCCTCTTCGAAGGTTCTGAAGGCTGGCGAGGTCTTTAAGCTGAACCGCAAGGGGGCCGATGGCCAGATGACCAAGGTGGATGTGTCGTTGCTCGACCTGCCTTACGATTTTGATTCCCTGCAGCAGGCAGGCACCATGTCCGGATCCAGCGCGGTCATCGTTCTGGATGATTCCCGAAGCATGGTCCAGACGCTTGGCAACTTGTCCGAGTTCTATGCTCACGAGAGTTGCGGCCAGTGCACGCCGTGCCGCGAGGGAGCTCTTTGGCTCTCCAAGGCAACCCACCGTCTTTGCAATGGCGAAGGTCGCAAGGCCGATGCCGATTATCTCACCCACATTGCTCAGAACATCCAAGGGCGTACCATTTGCGCCTTCGGCGAGGCAGCCGCCTGGCCGGTCTTGAGCTTTGTGAAAAAATTCCGGGACGAGTTCGAAGCCCAGGGTGCGGCCGATGAGGCGGCCCAAGCGAAGTCCCCAGGAACCTCGTCGCCCAAGTCGTCCGACCCTCATTCGGCGGCAGGAAGCCTTCAAACCCACTGATTTCGATGTCCGCTCCCGCTGCTCCCTCCTCCACCGCGGCGCCCGTGCCCGCCCCGGCGGCCCCGCCGGTCGAGACCATGACCGTGATGGTCAATGGTAAGACCGTGCAGGTGCCTAAGACCCTGCCCGATTGGCAGGGAAAGCCCGCGCCGACCACCATGCTGCAGGCGGCTAAGATCGCTGGCGTGGACATTCCGCACTACTGCTACCACGACAAATTGCCCATCGCGGGCAACTGCCGCATGTGTCTGGTGGAGTTTGGTACGCCGATGATGGGCCCGGACCGCAAGCCGGTGCTCAACGAGGATGGTACCCCCAAGATTTCCCGGTCGGTTCTGCCTTATGAGCCGGGAACTCCGCGTGGCGCCATCGCCTGCGCGACGCCGATCTCGCCCGGCATGGAAATTTATGCGGATTCCAAGGCCACGCAGCAAATGCGCGAGTCGGTGTTGGAGTCGCTGCTCATTAACCATCCGTTGGATTGTACCATTTGCGACCAGGCCGGTGAGTGCAAACTTCAGGAATACTCAGTCCAGCACGGCAAGGCCGACAGTCAATTTGTCGAAACCAAGGTACACAAGCCCAAGGCGGTGGACCTCGGGCCGCGCATCGTCCTCGATGACGAGCGCTGCATCTTGTGCACCCGGTGCATTCGCTTCACCCGCGACATTGCTGGCGACGACGCGTTGGGCATCGTGAATCGCGGTTCCTACAACACGATTAGCGCCTTCGAACCAGGCAAATTCGACAACAACTACACGCTCAACACCGTGGACTTGTGTCCGGTGGGTGCGCTGACCTCCAAGGATTTCCGCTTCAAAATGCGGGTCTGGTTCCTTAAGGAGACCAAGAGCCTTTGCACCAGTTGCGGCACCGGCTGTAACATTACTATTGGTTCCCGAGAGGGTGTTATCCACCGCTACGAACCGCGCGAGAATGACGCCGTCAACGGGCCCTGGATGTGCGACAGCGGACGTCTGAACTACCGCTGGGTAGGTCGTGCAGATCGTTTGAAGCAGGTTTTGCGGACCTCGGCTGATGGCACGCTCCAGCCCATTTCATGGAATGCCGCCATCGAGTCGGCCGCCCTCATCCTGACCCAAGCACCTCAAGGCAGCGTGGCCTTCGTGGTCTCGGCTCGTCAGACCAACGAAGAGCTCTTCCTGCTCAAGAAGCTGGCCACCCACACCGGTGCCCTGACCGACGCGGTGCCCCGCGAGGGTGAGCCCGATCGGTTGTTGGTGAGCGAAGACCGCAATCCCAACAGCAATGGTGTCCGGTTGATCGGCATGGCCTTCACCGAGTTTGGATTTAACCTGACGAAGATCGCCGAGGGCATCGCCCAAGGCCGCATCAAGACACTGGTTGTCTTCGGTGAAGATGTCACTCAGGTGGGCATCGGCCCCGAATTGCTGACCAAGCTCGATGCGTTGATCGTCAGCGACATTCTGCCCAATGCCACGACGGCGGCGGCAAGCCTCTTGCTGCCCGGTGCGGCTCATGCCGAGAAGCGGGGCACTTTCGTCAACATCAAGGGGCGGCTGCAGAAGTTTCAGAAGGCCGTTGAGGCACCGGGCGAAGCTCGACCCGAGTGGGAATTCCTCCACGAGTTGGTGCACTCGCTCACGGGTCATAATGGCTACCGAACCATCGAGGGCCTTTTCAACCAGATGGCCACCGAGGTGCCGGCCTTTGCTGGGCTCCAATGGGCCCAGGTGGGTGATACCGGAGTCACGGTCCAGATCTGAACGACCATGGAAGCGATCAATTATCTTAATCCGACTGCACAGATGATCCTCTTCAGCGCGCTGAAGATTGGAGTGGTCTTTGGTGTGGTGATGACGGCCGTGGCCTACGCGGTCCTCGTGGAGCGCAAGGTCTCGGCGTGGATCCAGAACCGTGTTGGTCCGAATCGCACGTCCCCTTTCTTCATCGACTACCTGCCCGTCATTGGTCCGTTTTTGGTGAAGCTGGGAATATTCCAGCCGGCGGCCGATGGTCTTAAATTCCTGCTCAAGGAAGACTTTACGCCCAACTATGTCCGCAAGGTCTACTTTTGGCTGGCACCGGCCATTACGGTGATTCCTGCGCTGCTAACCGTCGCGGTCATTCCTTTTGGTTCCAACCTCGGCAGCGAGAAGATGGTCATCGCCGACCTGAACGTCGGTATCCTCTACACCTTCGGAATCGTGTCGCTCGGCGTCTACGGAATCGTCTTGGCCGGTTACGGATCCAATTCCAAGTACCCGTTCTTGGGAAGCATCCGTTCCACCGCCCAGATGATTTCTTACGAAATCGCCATGGGCATGAGTGTGATTCCGATCTTCATTCTCACCGAGAGCCTGAATTTGAGCGACATCATCCGGTACCAGGCTGAGCACGGTTGGATGATCCTCAAACAACCGCTGGCCTTCGTCATCTTCCTGATCGCTTCCTTCGCTGAGACCAATCGTCTGCCTTTCGATCTTCCGGAATCCGAGTCCGAACTCGTCGGTGGGTACCACACCGAATACAGTTCCATGAAGTTCGCTCTCTTCTTCTTGGGTGAGTACGCCAACATGATCGCTTCTGCGGCCATGATGGTGACGCTCTTTCTGGGTGGCTGGACGATGCCCTTTATCGACGCCTTGAACTTGCCGGCCAGCTCGCTGTTGTTGGGGCTCGTTCACATCGGGGTGTTCTTCGCCAAGATGGCCTTCTTCATGATCGTCTTCATCTGGGTGCGCTGGATGCTCCCTCGCTTTCGCTATGATCAATTGATGGATCTCGGATGGCGCCGTTTCATCCCGCTGGCCTTGGCCAACATCGTGGTGACCGCGCTCGTAGTCGCTTTGTTCAACAACTAATTCGCCCACTGACTTCATGAGCACCAAAGTTGTCGATCGCGCCCCGCTGACCTTCTACGAGCGCACCTATTTGCCGGCCATTCTTGGTGGCCTCAAGGTCACGGCCAAGCACTTCGCGGACACCGTCTTCAAAGGCAATTCCGTGACCATGCAGTATCCGGAAGAGCGTTGGGTGGTGCCCGAAGGGTACCGCGGCGCCCCGTATCTGGTGAAGGATCAGGACGGCGCGACCAAATGCGTGAGTTGCCAGTTGTGTGAGTTTGTTTGCCCGCCCAAGGCCATCCGAATCACCCCTCCCGGCTCCGAGGGCCTGACGGCCGACCGCAAGAATGCCGAGAAGATGCCTAAGGAGTTCGAGATCAACATGCTTCGCTGCATCTTCTGTGGCATGTGCCAAGAGGTTTGCCCTGAAGAGGCGATCTTCCTCCAGAAGGACTACTCCATCACCGGTGAAAATCGGGAATCGATGATTTTCAACAAGGAGAAGCTCCTCAAGTTGGGCGGTACCCATGCGGGCATCCAGAAATGGAAGAACAAGCTGGAGGAGGCTCAAGCCCAAGAGACCTTCCCGGTCGACGCCCAATAGCCCCCGACCTAAGATTATCGGCACCCTCCAGGAGACCCACCCCTTCCCGACATGCCTCAGTTCACCGATCTTTTTTTCTACGCGCTGGCCGGACTCACCCTGCTCTTCGGGTTCCTGACCGTGCTTAACCCACTGAGCCGCAGTCCGGTTACCAGTGCCATGTTCTTGGTCCTGACCATCCTATGCATGGCTGGGTTGTTTGTCTTACTGCACGCCTTCTTTTTGGCCGCGGTCCAAGTCCTTGTCTATGCCGGTGCGGTCATGGTGGTGTTTCTGTTCGTCATCATGCTCTTGGACCTTAAGGCCGACGAACGGCGGCACATCAACAAAATCGCCGTGGGCCTGGGCGGACTGTCTGCGCTGGCAATCGCTGGAACTCTGGTGGCCTCGATTGTGAAAACCGTCCCTGTCTCACAGACGGTGGGTCGTTTGGCCGAGGGCGAGACCAAGGCTTTGGGTCGATTACTCTTCGAGTCGCACATTCTTCCCTTCGAGATCCTATCGGTGCTCCTCCTAGTTGCCATGGTCGGAGCCATCCTCATCACCAAGAAGGACCTCCGTTGAAACCTGTGAGAATCCCGAGCGCGTCCACCCTGAACCCGACACTCCTGTGACTCCCGGACTCCACCATTACCTGATCGTCAGCGCGCTGCTCTTCAGCCTGGGTTTGCTGGGCGTGGTTGCACGCCGCAACCTCTTCGTGATCTTCATGGGTCTCGAACTAATGCTCAACGCGGCCAACCTCGCTCTGGTGGCCTTCTCCCGCTACCACAACAACCTCAATGGCCAGGTGATGGTGTTCTTCATCATCACTGTCGCCGCCGCTGAGGTGGCTGTGGGCCTCGCGCTCCTCGTGGCGCTGTACCGCAAGCGCCAGACGGCGCATGTGGAAGACCTGACTTCCCTGAAACTCTGACCGACCGCCATGGAACACGCCGCCGTAGCACAGCACGCCGTTGAATCCGGCACCAAGATCCAGGACTTGGCCTGGGCCATTCTCATCCTTCCGCTGGTGATGGCCTTCGGGACGGCTGTCCTGACCCCGAAGAACCGCACGATTTCCGCCGCCTTCAACATCAGCGGGGTGGTCGTCGCCTTCCTTCTCAGTTTCACCCTGTTCTGCGTTTACGGGGGGCAGTCGGTCGACGCGACGCCCTTCCATTGGCTGCCGGTGGCCGGACTCGACGCCGAGATGGGTCTGCACCTCGACGCGCTTTCGACGCTGATGCTCATGGTCGTGACCGGCGTGGGATCGCTGGTGATGATCTATTCCATTGGCTACATGCACGAAGATCGGTCCTACACCCGGTTCTTTTCCACGCTGAGCCTCTTCGTCTTCTCCATGCTGGGGATCGTCTTGGCGAACAACCTCCTGATGCTGTTTGTGTTCTGGGAGTTGGTGGGTGTGTCGTCCTACTTGTTGATCGGTTTCTGGTACGAGAAGCCTTCGGCGGGCGACGCTTCCAAGAAGGCCTTCTTGACCAACCGCATTGGAGACTTCGGCTTCATGCTGGGCATCCTCGCCATTTGGAGTCTGGCCGGCACCCTCGACATCGCAGACCTCAAAGCCAAGTTCGTGGCTAATCCCGCCTTGCTGGGCCCCTGGGCCGGTTTGGCAGGATTGCTGATTTTTATGGGCGCCATGGGCAAGAGTGCCCAGTTCCCGTTGCACGTGTGGTTACCGGACGCCATGGAAGGCCCGACGCCGGTGTCGGCCCTAATTCATGCCGCCACCATGGTCGCGGCCGGTGTGTACATGCTTTGCCGGGTGTTCTTCCTCTATACGGCGACTCCGGGTTGGCCGGCCGCCCTAGGTTTCCTGGATGGAATCTCCGCCGCTTCGATTATCTCCTGCATCGGTGGATTCACGGCGCTGTTTGCCGCCGTCATCGCCGTCCAGCAAGACGACATTAAGCGCATCCTCGCCTACTCCACCTTGTCGCAATTGGGTCTGATGGTCATGGCCGTGGGATTGGGTGCCAAGACCGGTGATGCGTCGGCTTCCATGTACCATTTGGTCACGCATGCCGGTTTCAAGGCGATGCTCTTCCTCGGGGCTGGTTCGGTGATTCATGCCTGCCACCACGAGCAAGACATCTGGAAGATGGGCGGTCTCCGCTCGAAGATGCCTAAGACCTTTTGGACCTTTGCCTTGGGAACGGCCGCTCTGGCCGGTTTGCCGCCCTTCAGCGGGTTCTACTCCAAAGACGAGATCCTCGCCGTGGCGTTGGAAGCCAATCCGATCTTCTTCGGGGTGGGCGTGTTGGTGACCGTGCTGACCACCTTTTACATGAGCCGCCTGGTTCTCGTGGCCTTCTTCGGAAAGCCGCGCGGTGAGGGTGCCGATCACGCCCACGAATCGCCTTCCAGCATGACGCTGCCATTGCTGGTGTTGGCAGTGCCCAGTGCCTTCATCGCCTGGTTGCCACTCGGAGAGTTCTTGAGCGGCCACTTCAAGCCGGGTCATGCGACCCATGGGGGTGACATCCTCTTCGGTCCGTTCAATCATAACCCCATTGCCGCCGTCTTCGGCTTGGGCGCGGTTCTGTTCGGTTTTTCGTTGGCCTACTCGCTCTACGGAAAGGCTCCGGCCCAAGACCCCTTGTCTGCAAAACTCGGACTGCTCTCGCAGGCGATGCGCAACCGGTTTTATATTGATGAGATTTACGACGGCATCGTGGTGCCGCTCCACAATTTGTTATCTCAAATCGCTGACGCCATCGACCGTTGGCTCATCGCCGGAATCGCCGTCCGCGGCCTCTCCGGTGTGGTGGAGATCGCCGGCCGTGCCCTGCGCCTGGTTCAGACCGGCAGCATTCAGACCTACGCCTTCCTGTTCACGGCTGGCGTGCTCCTCATTGTCCTCCTTGCCCTGAAGTAACTGCCATGGACTCCCTGACCTCCGTCATCCTCACCCCGGTCTTCACGGCCGTGCTGCTGTTGCTGATCCCGGGCAATTTCCGGGTCGTGCTGCGTCTGGCCGCCATCCTGGGTTCTGCCTGCACCGCCTGGACGGCCGTCTCCTTCTTCTCCCGATTCCATGCGGGCCAAGAGGGGTTGCAATTCGAGTCGCTAATACCCTGGGTCACCGTGGGTCCGTTGAACCTCGCCTACCACGTCGGTGCCGACGGCCTGAACATCGGCCTCATCCTGGTCACAGGTCTGGTGGGTTTCGCCGCGGTGCTGGTGTCCTGGAATATCGAGCGCCACGTGAAGCTCTTTTACGTGCTGCTCATGTCGATGATCGCCGGGGCCATGGGCGCGTTTGCGTCGCTGGACTTGTTCTTCTTTTACTTCTTCAACGAATTGGCCCTCGTTCCCACATTCATCATGATCGGTGTGTGGGGTCGCGGCGAGGACCGCAACTGGGCCGCGTTCAAAATCACTCTCTACCTCACCCTAGGCGCGCTCACCGCCTTGGTCGGTCTGATCGCCTTCTATGTGGCCGCCGGCGCCAATAGTCTGGACGTCATCGTGCTCAAGGCGCATTTGGCAGCCCATCCGCTGTCGGTCTCGGCCCAAACCTGGATTTTCCCGCTGGTGGTCTTCGGTTTTGCCACCTTGGTGGGCCTCTTCCCCTTCCACTCTTGGGCTCCGATCGGGTATGCCGCTGCTCCTACGGCCACGGCCATGATGCACGCGGGCATCCTCAAGAAGGCCGGTCTCTACGCGATCCTTCGCATGGCGGTACCCCTTATGCCGGACGGTGCTCATCGCTGGCTGCCGGTGGTCGCGGTCTTGGCTGTGGGCAATTTGCTGCACTGCGCCTGGGTGGCCCTGCGTCAGAAAGACATGAATCTCCTGATCGGCAACTCGAGCTTGGCTCACATGGGTTTTGCGTTTCTGGGCATCGCCAGCCTGACAGTCATCGGGATCACTGGGACTGTCCTTGTGATGGTCGCCCACGCGCTCCTGGCCGGCTTGAGCTTCGCCCTGAGTGGCTACCTTGAAACCCAGACGGGCACCGTCGACATGACTCGCATGGGCGGCCTGCTGCGTAAGATGCCCTTCTACGGTAGCGCACTGGTGATGGGCTTCATGGCTAGCTGTGGTTTGCCGGGCTTCGCCAATTTTGCCGGTGAAGCCACCGTGCTCTTCGGATCTTGGAAGTCGCTGCCTTGGTTGGTGATCATTGCTGCGTGGAGCGGCTTGATCATTGGCGCCGTGGCCATGCTCCGGGCCTTGCGTGCGGTACTTCAGGGGCCTGAAAAACCCGAATTTTCGCGCGTGGCTGACCTGGGTTACTGGCGCCGTCTGCCCTTCGTAATGCTCTTGAGTGCGATGGTGCTCTTCGGCGTGGCCCCAGGCATCTTGACTTCCCGCATTGAACCCGCCGCCAAAGCGGTGTTGTCCGCCCACCTGACGCCCTCGCAGGCCCATCAGGCTCCAGCGGTTCCCGCAGCCCCCGCAGCCTCCGCCTCGGGCCATTCCGGACACTGAGCGCAGACCAAGCCTTTGCAGTCATGAATTACTCGCTGATTACGTTGGAAGTCCTGGCGGTCCTAATGGGCCTAATCGTGCTGTTGGCCGACTTGTGGGTGGCGCCCACTGCCCGCAAGGCGTTGGGCCTTGGCCTGGCCGCCGCGTTAGGCTGCCTACTGGCCTTTGCAGTGGGTTCATTGGCACCGCAGTCCGGATCGGCCTTCGCCGATATGTTCGTGGTCGACGACCTCGCCCGCTACTTCAAGGGGTTCTTCTTGTTTGCCGCCTTGGCCGTGGTGCTGATGGCTGTGGATTTCGCGCCTAAATTCGGCGCGGGGCTTTCGGAGTTCTTTGCCCTCACCGTCTTTGCCCTGGTCGGGATGCTTTTTGCCGCATCGGCCAATGACCTGGTGCTGCTCTTCGTTAGCTTGGAGTTGATCACCGTGACCTTCTACGTGCTCAACAGCTTCCAGCGGACGCAACTGGCCTCGCTAGAGGCCGGTGTGAAGTACCTCATTCTGGGTGGTGTCTCCTCGGCCTTTATGGTGTTCGGTATCGCGCTGATCTTCGGCACGGCCAATTCCACCAATCTCGGCGTGTTGGCCGCCAAGCAGAAGGAATTGGCCCACTCGGCGCTGTTTCTGATGGGATTGCTGCTCGTTCTGGTGGGCCTGGGTTTCAAGATTTCTGCAGTGCCCTTCCAGATGTGGGCGCCGGATGTGTACCAGGGATCACCAGCTCCCGCGACCGCCTTTTTGGCCGTCGGTTCCAAGGCCGCTGGGTTTGTTCTGCTCATCCGCCTCTTGGTCGGTGCGGTACCGCAGATCACGGCCGAATGGCACCGCCTCTTTGTGGTGATGTCCGGGGCCACTATTCTCTTCGGAAGCTTGTGTGCGATCCCGCAGCGCAACCTCAAGCGGTTGATGGGATATTCCTCTATCGCCAACGCCGGATACTTACTCTTGGGCATCGTGGCCGGTTCGGCGGCGGGCTCAACAGCGGTGCTGTATTATTTGGGTGGCTACACCCTAACGGTCTTGGCCGCCTTCACGGTGATCAGTGCCATCGCCAATTTCGTGGAGAGCGATGACATCAGTGCCCTATCGGGTCTGGGTCAGCGGTCTCCGTTTTTGGCTGCCTGCCTCACCATGGCGATCGTCTCACTGGCGGGCATCCCCCCGATGGCTGGTTTTTTCGGCAAGTTGCTCCTCTTCAAGAGTGTCTTGGATGTGGCCCCGGGTCATCCGGAGCTCTATGCACTCATTGCTGTGGCCGTGGTGGGGGTAGTCATTTCGCTCTACTACTACTTCAGTGTCATCCGGGCGATTTACTGGGGTGGCCAAACCGCCAATCTCTCTATCATTCCGGTGGCTCTGTCTACCCGTATCGTCCTCGTGGCCTGTGTGGCAGGGATGTTAGTCCTTGGAATCTTTCCGCAGGGTTTGGTGAAGATTGCTGACCACGCCGTGGCCGGTCTTTCGCACAAGGTGGCTCCGGCTTCGGCCAAGCCGGCGCACTGAGATTCGGAACAGACACGGGGCAAGGCGCTCGCTTTAGGGCGAGATCCCCGGCGATCCGGCTCTTTCCATCCGGGCCGATTCACCTAGTCTTGGGGCCTTGAGGCCGAGTTGGTTTCCATTCTTCAAGCACCTCCCGATGGTTTGGGCGCTGACCCTTCTGTTGTTGGTGTCCCGCGCCCGATCCGGCGAGACTGTCCCACCAGTTCCCGGGACCGCCGCGTCCGCGGTCCCCGTAGATTTGGAGGCCCTGCCCGGGCGCACCGCGGCCGCGATTTACTGCGTGATCTGCCATGCGCTGCCGAACCCCACCGACCTGGATCGGCGCACCTGGAGTGAAGAACTCCTGCCGAAGATGCGCTACATCACCGGGGTTTCTGCCGCTCCGACCAACGGCTATTTCCGAGATTTGCCGCTCCTCTTGGAGGCCAATTATCTCCCCAAAAAACCACTGATCCCTCCGGCCGTTTTCGACCAAATCGCCGCCTACTACACACAAGCCGCCCCCGAACGTCTGCCCTCGGGCGATCTTCAATCCATCGAGGTGGGGTTGCCGCTCTTTCGCCCGGAAATGGCTCCCCATCGGCACTCACCTCCAAGGACCCCCATGGTCCGGATCGACGCCGGGCAGCGGATGATCCTCGCCTCCGATGCGACCTCGCAGGCTCTGGATTTCCTGGATGGCTCCGGGCGGCATTTGGGCAGCCTGCCGCTGGGAAACATCGCCGTGAGCCTCGCGGAAAGCGGGCGACACTGGTACATCGGCGCCATCGGCCACTTCTTCCCGCGCGAAGAACCCGTGGGCCAATTAATTCGGGTCAACCGCAATACCACTCCGCTGCGACCGGAGCCCATCCTCTCCGGCCTCCCGCGACTGGCTCATGTGGCTGCCGGCGACCTCAATGGGGATGGTCGAGAGGATTTAGTTTTGTGTGCTTTCGGCAATTATCTCGGCCGCCTGTCCTGGCTCGAGGGGCGTGCCGACGGCGGGTTCACCGAGCGAGTAATTCTCGCAGAGCCCGGTTGCCTGCGCTGCGAAATTCGTGACTTCAATGGTGACGGCCGGCCCGACTTGATGGTCCTCCAGGCGCAAGCCCGCGAATCACTGCTGCTCTTCCTCAACGAAGGAGACGGGAAATTCCGACGGCAACTCATTTATCAGCGCCCCCCGAGCTGGGGCCACTCGGGCTTCGAACTGGCCGACTTCAACCGCGACGGTCTACCGGATATTTTGGTCACCAACGGAGACAACGCCGACTTCAACACCTCGCCCCACAAAGCTTATCACGGAGTCCGGCTCTACCTGAACCGCGGAGGCTTGAAGTGGGAATTAGTCTGGACGGCCCCCATGCACGGTGCCTACCGCGCGGTCGCCCGGGATTTCGATGGCGATGGTGATCTCGACATCGCCGCCGCATCGTTCTTCGCCGACTACGAGACCACGCCCCAAGCGGGGTTCATCTATTTCGAGAACAACAGCCCCGTCGGCGGCCGGGAATGGAATTTCAAGGCCCGGACCTTGCGTCAAGGTGTCACCGGCCGTTGGATTTCACTGGAGGCCGGCGACCTGGATGGCGACGGCGACGACGACCTAGTCTTGGGTTCCCTCATCGATATGCCCACCCCGGTTCCCGACAAGCTCAAGGGCTTATGGCGCGAAAAAGGCCCCTCGGTGCTCATCCTCCGCAATCAGACGAAGTGAAGTGAGTTCCTTCTGATCCTAACCCTCTCAACCTAACCCTTTGGACACCACGAGGCCGCAGCGGAACATATCCCGCGGAGCCCCAGCAACGACATCAGTATAGTCAAGAGTGTCCCCTTTTGTGTAAATAGGTGGGACCGACCCCGGCCCTGACCACGAGGCGGCAGCGGGGGCGGTCCGGAGCGAGCGTAGGAACGTCGACATCCTGATCCCCGTCGCGCGGCCGCGCG